>JAJZII010000028.1 GCA_021810685.1 Microcaldota archaeon | reverse complement strand
ACAAAGTCGACGAGGATGAGCTGATAGGCCTGCTTTCCAACAGGTCATGCTATGTCAGCGCCATAATAGCTCTCAACAAGATAGACACGAACGATGGCTTCGCGTCCATAGCAGAATCCATGGAGAAGCGCTATGGTATGAGCGTGCTCCCGATAAGCGCGCTGAGCAAGCCAACTCTAGACATGCTCACGCGCAGCATCTACGCCAATGCGGGGCTTATGCGCGTCTACCTGAAGCCGAGGTCCGGCAAGGAGCGCTCGCCTGTCACTGCGGTGGAGGGCTTCACAGTGGGTGAGCTTGCCAAGCGCTTCCACACTGCTGTTGTCGACGAGCTGAAGTGCGCATACGTCGACGGCCCCAGTGTCAAGTTCTCCAACCAGCGCGTCGGGGTGAACCACGTGCTGAAGGACGGCGATACTGTTACTTTCATCAAGGAAAAGTGATATGTCAAAAATCTCGGAATTACGACGAAAAATACGGAATTTTACGTAAATGACTTAATTTTCAGCAATATTTATAAATAGGCTCAACAGCATATACAAGAAGTGGGTAATAGGTCCTCCAGGGGTCACGATGTCTATAAAGTATTGGGAATTCGAGGATGCGCCGTTCAAGGAGAAGCTGAAGAACGTCAGCGTAAGAGAGATAGCGAAGCTTTTTTTTGACAACGAAACGGAAGCGTATAGGTTTGCCACCCTTCTGTTGGAAGTAAAGAAGACGAGGAAGCTGAAGCTGAAGGACGTCCCAGAAGCGGTACCTATAGCGACGGCCAAGCGCTACCTTGATTTCGCGGTGCAGCTCGGGCTCCTGAGCCACGAGAACACTGTGTACGAGCTCACGGACAGGTTCAGCAAGCCCTTCAGGAACATCGCATCGTACATAAAGACATGGATGGACGCGCCGCCGGAAGAAGATCTCACGTCAGAGTTTCCGACAGCCCGGACCGAGAAGCAAAGGAAGCGCGGGGGGCGCAGACAGCCAATATAGAGCTCTCCATCTCATACATTGCAGCTTTTTCTGCGGCAGACGTACAGCGGGCCCGGCGGGATTTGAACCCGCGACCGTCAGCTTTCTTCATTTTCTTAATGGAATCCTTTTGCAGGTAATCCCTTTAGAAGGCTGCTGCTCTGTCCAAGCTGAGCTACGGGCCCTCAGCGCATAAGACTTGCCACGCCAATATTAAAGAACCTTCTAGTGTTCTGTACCAGGGTAACGGCTGCATCCTCGAACGGCACGCCCTTCGCCGCAGCTATGATTCTTATAGACTTCTCAACGTCACGGGGCACAGAGCCGTTCACCGGCGAGTCAGTCTCAGCCAGCAGGCTCGCCATGGAGACCGCTTTTATCGCGCGCATCCTCCTGCTGGATTCCATCGGCGGCACTGATATCGCGTAGCCGCGCGACTCTGCCTCAATAGCCATCTTTTCGTCCCCCTCGAAGAAATGCAGCTGCACGCGCTTTGCACCCTTCTCCTCCAGTATCATGAATATCTCGTCGAGCGCGTTCCTCGAGTGCACGCACACGGGCAGGCCGAGCTCCACAGCCAGCTCAACAAACCTCGAGAAGACGTATTTCTGCCGCTCCAGCGCAGCATCCGTTCCTGCATACTTCTTGTCTATCCCTATCTCGCCTATCGCGATTATGGATTTTCTGTTGCTCCTGGCGAGCGCGATATTCTTCTCCAGTTCATCGTCCGGCATGCCAGCATATTCCGGATGCACGCCGAGGGCAGCGAAGATGTTTTTGCCGTCGCTCATTGCAAGGGTCTTTATGTTAGATGCGGTGTCGACCCCGTTGGCTATTATGATGCTGACTCCACGCTCTATGCTGGAGCGCACAGTTTCCATCGGAAATGACTCTATGTGGCAGTGCGCGTCTGCCATCTCGGGCATGCTCTTGCGTGCCTGTATGCTTTCCTTGAGCACCTCCTTTACGGCCAGGGCAATTGCCATGAACTGCACCGTTATGCGCTTGTCCAACAAATCTCGCAAGATAGATATATATTCTTTGAATCAGAACTATCAGTGTGCAATGGTACACGGTGCTGTGATGAAAAGCAAGAGAGGCGGCAAGAGGAGCAGCAAGAGAGGCGGCAAGAGCGCGGTTGAATATGTGCTCGTCGCCCTGGTTATAATATTGATAGGCGTCGTGATATTCTATAACATGGAGATATCATCCCTGCAGAAGAGCCTCGCCTCGCTGCAGGCGCAGCCGCCGCCCGGGCAGAGGCTCACAGGCATAGACCAGCCGTTGAACGCAACCGAGCTTGCCGCGATAAACAACGCTCCGCTTTCGTACTTCGAAAATGCAGCGAACATGATGCTAGCTGGCAACCTCACAGGTATGGTATCTGTGCCGGTATTGAACTCCACCTACTTCGCGTCCAACGCGCTGGTAATTGGCGGAAAGCCTAGCGTGGTCTACATAGGTGCCATCTCGTGCATATATTGCGGGGAGAATAGGTGGGCGATGGCCCTCGCGCTATCGCGCTTCGGCAACTTCACCAATTTGTACAAGGGCTACAGCAGTTTCGGCGACTCCGACGTGCCTACTCTCTACTGGTCGCAGGACAACTACACCACGCCCGCAGGCGTCGGGTTCGGAGCTTCGTACACGAGCCCCTACATAAACTTCTTCGCCTCGGACTACGAGTCGCCCATAGTACAAGGCTTTCAGGTGCAGCCTCTTAGCTATTTCATATCCAAGGCTCCCAACTCAACATATAGGTCGGCAATCACCTTCATGAACAACACAGACAAGTTCGCAGGAACGCCCTTCACGCTGTGGGGCGGTTCTCTCTTCGCGGGTGCTGATGCAGTAGCGTTCGGCAACACTACACCATCTAGTTCATCGCTGCCGCTGACCTACATGACTCATGCTGACGTGCTCAGGCAGATTGGCACTTTCAGTGATAGGTTTGCATGGACCGAGTACGCCGGTGCAGACATATACATAGCCGCGACGTGCCCGTCCATAGGCAACGCCGCGCCCGTGTGTTCGCTCCCGGGGATAAAGGCGATAGAGGCTAAGATGACTGCATGACCCGCATAGTGGCACTGCTGAAGGATGTATACCGACCAAGGTACGTGGCGCTGAACATTGCCGCCTTCGCGGTGTACTACCTTATTGCAATGGCGCTCATCAGGATGAACAACACAATCGCCATACTATATGCGCCGTACGCCAGGCCTCTGTTTTACGCTGTGATGGCTACCGGTTCAATCATGTTCACGCTTGCCGTATACTCCATAAGGAACACGAGGAAAAACTCGGCCAAGTACGCGTCGAGTGCGGCAGGCACTGTCACGGCAGTGACCAGCAGCCTGTTCATAGGGTGCGGCTGTCAGGCACCTGCCACCCTTGGCCTTTTCTCGATATTTGTCGGCAGCGCCAGCGCGCTGGGTGCCGACGTCTTCATTGCTGACCACGAAGCGCTGCTTCTCCTGCTCCTGCTTTTTATAAATGTGGTGTTATTGTCATACTATATGCTGAGGCTCTCGAAGCCGCAGTGCAGAATCAAGAAAAAGGGTTGATTGGGTGGCTGCAGTTGCCGGGAAGGCTGGCGCCAGCGCGCGTGGGTCTTCAAGGCTAATGGCACGCACCTCCGGGACGAAGGAGGCGCGGAAGGCAACAAAGCCAGCGAAGCGGCGCAGAGGCGCCGCAAGGCGCACCAGAAAGGCACCACCAACTCCGGAACCAAAGCCCCTTGCATACATACCAACGTCATACAACGGCGCCCTCGTCTACGACATCGCCACCGGCAACGCAGACAAGAAGGTCACAGAGGAGGCACTGCTGCTCGATCACATGATGCTCAACCTGACGGAATCATCGTCCAAAGCTGCATACAGGTCAGGCCTGTCAATAGGGACGACTCTCTACGACATCGCGAGGTCTGTACGTTTCGGTAGCCAGTACGAGGACTACGTGCCCTACATTGTCGAGTTCCTCGAGCGCGCCGGCTACTATGTGACATACGGCATCTTTCCCGACAAGGCAATCTTCAGGCTTCACGGGCACAGCCTGTACATAGGCGCGCGCATGCACACTCTCGAGGCTGGAATCATATCCGGATTCATAAGCGCGGCGCGCCATTCATACACGCCGGTGGATGAGACATCCTGCAGGAACGACAGGGCAGAGGCATGCGTCTTTGAGACGTCGCAGAAGGCTGCTTCGTCGTCCGTGCGCAGGGACATGCTGGACAGGTTCGTGGGGCATGTACACGGCCGCGCGAGTTCCGGTGCATATGTTGACGCTTCCTTTTCTCAGAGCTACCATGCTCTGCTTTCCTCTTCTGTGCTCGAGCAGGCACACATGGAGACGCTGCGCGGCATCATGCACTACATAGGTTCGTCGCTCAGGAAGAGGCTGGAGAGCAACGCAATGAAGCCAACTACATCGTCGTACATCGCAAACAGCATAACGCTGCTCAGGCTTGGCACCCCATACATGGACAACATGCGCAGACTGGACATACGCCTCGCGTTCGACACTGCAACTTCGCGCAGCGGAATGGCCGAGCTTTCGATAGCGTTCCTCAACGGCATCCTCGGCGAGCGCGCCGGAAGAGCGATAGCCACAGAAAGTAATAATAATGGGTCTTATACAATAAGGTTGGCGAGTCCCTCCAGCATGGGCAGCCGACGACGAAAGGCATAGCTGGTTTTCATGGCACTAGAATTCATGGACACCATAGGGCGCTTCATACCCTCGATAAAAGGGCCGAAGGCACCAATGTCGCTCCGCGAGAAGATGTACTGGACGGCAGGCATACTCGCAGTGTACTTCCTGCTCTACAACATCTACGCCATAGGCGTGAACCAGCAGGCAGTATCGCAGCCCATACTCCAGCTGATTAGCATAATATTCGCCGCCAGGATAGGCAGCCTTATAACCGTAGGGATAGGGCCCATAGTTCTTTCCAGCATAATACTCCAGCTTATAAACGGCTCGGGCCTCATACACCTCGACCTGAACGACACAGCCACGAAGGGGCGTTTCCAGTCGATGCAGAAGCTCTTCGCGATGAGCATCGCCGCGGTAGAGTCAGTAGTGTTCGTGCTCAGCGGCTATGTGCCTGTAGCAAGCCACGCTGTCATGCCCTTCGTGATGCTGCAGCTGGTGACGGGTGCGTTCACCATCATCTTCCTCGACGAGATGATGACAAAATATGGGATAACGTCAGGCATCAACCTGTTCATAGCAGCAGGCGTCTCGTTCGCCATCGTCGCGGGCACAGTGGGCATACTTGTTCCAGAAGCCATTGCCACGATCAACGCGGGAGGCGCGGCAGCGCTCTCCAACGCGGTGCTCGCTTTCGGGCCGCTTTTCTTCGCCATCATAATATTCCTGATAAGCATCTACGCCTACGAAATGAAGATAGAGCTGCCGCTGAGCTTCGAGCAGCTGCGCGGCGTGGGCGGGCGCCTGCCCATACCGTTCCTGTACGTGAGCGTGCTGCCTGTCATACTGGCATCGTCATTGGAGCTCAGCTTCACCGTATGGTTCAGGTTCCTCGCCAATGTCAGCGGTTCTCTTGCCGGCGTCGCGAAATTCTTCGCCTACTACCAGCCCTCGTCAGCCGGTCCGCAGCTGTCAGGAGGGCTCATCTACCTAATATCACCCACATTCCCCTTGCCTTATTCAGCGGCATACGGAGGCGTCGGCGGCTACGGCCCTTACTTCAGTTACCTCGCTACGCACGTCAGCACGCTATTCCTACCGTGGGGCGGCTCGGTGCTCGTGCCAGAGTGGGTGCACATGATAACCTACACGGTAGTGCTGATGCTACTTTGCGTGGTCTTCGGCAAGTTCTGGATAGAAATGACTGGTCAAAGCCCAAAGAACCTGGCGGAGCAATTGGGTTCCACCGGCTGGCAGATACCTGGGTTCAGGCGCGACCCGCGCATAGTAGAGAGCGTGCTCAACAAGTACATACCTACTGTCACAGTCCTCGGCAGCCTGTTCGTGGGACTGCTGGCCGCGCTCTCCACGCTGACGGGCGCCATAGGCACCGGCATGGGTATACTGCTCACGGTAGGCATAATCTACATGCTATACCAGCAGCTCAAGCAAGAGAACCTCTACGAGACGTACCCGGTGCTCAACAAGATTGCGAAGTAAGTAGCCGCGCCTCAGTTACTGTCATAAGCACGGCTACCTTCAACGTGTAAAAAAGAAAAGCAGAGCTCCGAGCGTCTGCTCAGAGCTGTCCGACTCTGCGCTTCTGCGCCCTCTTAAGGCGCTTTCGCCTCTTCTTCTTCCATTTCCAGCGCATTCGTCCTTTCTTCTTCCATTT
>JAJZII010000027.1 GCA_021810685.1 Microcaldota archaeon | reverse complement strand
AGCTTCGTTGAAAAGACCAAACTGGGAGACGAACCCACCAGTAAGAAGTAGGGAGCGAAGAAAAAAGAAAAGAGAAAAGAAGGCCCGTTGCCGGGCAACCTTTTCAGAGCAGCGTGTACGCGATGAAGAGCGGCGCGAGCAGTATGCTTATCGTGCTCACGACCTTTATCATCGAGTTGAGCGACGGCCCTGCCGTGTCCTTCAGCGGGTCGCCGAGGGTGTCTCCCACGATTGCCGCCTTGTGCGCGTCGCTCCCTTTGCCGCCGAACTTGCCGCCCTCTATGTACTTCTTCGCATTGTCCATTGCGCCTCCCGCATTGGCCATGAAGAGCGCCAGCACGAACGACGAAGGTATCATTCCGACCATCAGGCCTCCGAGGGCAGCCTTGCCGAGTATCAAGCCAACAGCTATCGGCGTGCCTATGGCCACGATCTCGGGCAGTATCAGCGCCCTCAGCGCGTTGACCGTCGCTATGTCTACAGCGCGCGCGTAATCGGGCTTAGCCTTGCCCTCCATGAGGCCCTTTATGGTCCTGACCTGCCTGCGCACCTCCTCGACCATCTTAGTGGCCGCGTGGCCTACCGCCTCCATGAGGAACGAGGAGAAGATGAACGGCATCAGAGCACCTATGAAGATGCCTATCGTCACCAGAGGCGTCAGTGCGTCTATCGAAGTCAGGCCCACCGCGCTTGCGAAAGCCACGAAAAGTGCGATGGCAGAAAGCGCTGCACCGCCTATTGCGTAGCCCTTTGTAGTCGCCTTGGTCGTGTTTCCTATCGCATCGAGGTGGTCAGTTACCTTCCTGATGCTGTGCGCCATCCCGCTCATCTCGGCGATACCGCCGGCGTTGTCGGTTATCGGGCCGAACGAGTCTATCGTAAGTATTGTTGCGGTGAGCGAAAGCATTCCGACAGCCGCTATGCCTATGCCGTAGACGCTTCCCACGGCATAGTAGCTGACGAATATCGCGCCGGCTATGACCAGCACCGGAAGCCACGTGCTCCTAAGCCCCACAGCGAGGCCCATAATCACGTTCGTGCCTGCGCCGCCGGTAGACGCCTTGGCTATCTTGATCACCGACTTGCTGTTGTTGCCGGTGAAGTAATCCGTTATCCGGAATATCAGTATGGCTATCACAAGCCCCGCCAGCACTGCGACAAAGTATGTCAATGGAAGTGCCATGAGCTTGGTCAGCGCGAAGTCCAGTATGCCCGATATGACCACTGCCGCCAGTATGCCGGCGTAGAGCGCACCTATGGCGGACTTCCTCACGCGCATGAAGAACATGGCAAGAAGGCTGCCTATCACGCCCATACCAGCCACAAGCAGCGGGTACGAGAACAGCGAGGCTGAAGCGCCCTTTATGCTGTTCGCTATGAGAAGCGCAGCGACGAGCGTTACGGCGTAGCTCTCGAAGACGTCGGCGCTCATGCCGGCGCAGTCGCCCACGTTGTCGCCCACGTTGTCCGCTATGACAGCTGGGTTCCTTGGATCGTCCTCTGGCAGGTTCAGTTCAGTCTTGCCCACAAGGTCAGCGCCCACGTCCGCTGCTTTCGTGTAGATGCCGCCGCCCACCCTGGCGAACAAAGATACCAGCGAAGCCCCGAAACCGAAGCCAATAAGTATGGCGACCTTGGCTATCGTCAGGTACATGAGCAGAAGGCTTATGCTGATGAGGCCAAAACCTACAGCGACGAAGCCTGTCACAGAGCCGCCTATCACGGCTGTCTCGAACGCATGCTTCACGCCCTTCTCCGCGCTCTTGGCCGTGCGCACATTGGCGCGCACCGCGACGTTCATGCCTATGTACGCAGTCGCATACGAGGCTATCGCGCCCGTAGCAAAAGCGAGATCGAGCTGCGCACCGTTCGGTATGAAGTAGAAGAGTATGGCAAGTATTATGCCGAACGCAGCTATTGTCATCAGCTGCCTGTTGAGGTATGCTTTGGAGCCCGCGCGTATGGCGAGCGAGATCTCACGCATCTTTGGCGTGCCCTCAGGTTTCCGTAGCGTTGCGAATGCGGCCCACACAGAGAATATCAGGGCCAGCACTCCTGCCGCTATTGTATAAAGATAGAAGCTCATATCTTATCGCCTTAAAATCAAACGAGAGGAATTGCTTCCCAAAGCTTAAAAAGGTTATGTAGAGCGTCATGGGGACGCGTTTGGCTTGCGCTTGCCTTCATGAAGACTCTCTCTTATTTATAGAGCAAAAGGATCCAGAAAGCAGTCAGATGTCCTTTATGGCCACTTTGACCTTCTTGAAAGGGCAAAGGTGTTGCCTGAGCGCAGAATCACTGGAAACGGACCCGAAATCTTCGACGCTAGATTGTAAGAGTTAGGGGATTGCAGATGACAAAATCGCTCGGTTTGCTCCACTCGCTTTTTATGAATAGATACTGAAGATACTGAACGCAGGAAAAGCAGGAGTGGAGCGCTCCCGCTAAGGAGCAAAAAAAATGCAGTCTTGAGGATTAATGCAGGTACCTTACACGTACGCACACTAAATTTTCGAGGTGATCTATCCGCAGGTTCCCCTACGGATACCTTGTTATACCTTAGCCCTCCTCGCGGAACCCTAGTTCGAAAGCGCCCGAAGGCGCTGCCTCACTAAGACCCCACTTGGGTGACTTGGTAGGCGGTGTGTGCAAGGAGCGGGGACAGATTCACCGCACGATAGTGACATGCGATTACTAGGGATTCCAGCTTCATGAGGGCGAGTTTCAGCCCTCAATCCGAACTTCGGCCGGTTTTAGGGGATTTGCTTCGCCTTTCGACGTTGCATCTCATTGTACCGACCTTTGTATGCCGCGTGTAGCCCAGAAGATTCAGAGCATACTGACGTATCGTCGCCTTCTCCTTCCTCCTCTTTAAACAGAGGCGGTCCCAACAGAGTGCCTCCCGCATCTCTGCGGAAGTAGCAACTGTTGGCGAAGGTCTCGCTCGTTACCGGGTCAACGAATGATGTTCGACATGACGAGGCTGTACTCACGTATAAGCGTGATGAGCTCGCCTGCGTGTGTGACTCGCACGCGGGCCCTGCCTGTCGTATGTATTCCAAGCTTCTCGAGTATGAGCGCGTCCACGGGCTCCAGCCTGCGAAAATACAGGCCTGCCTTGTCCCGTGCGCCGCTCATGTCGAAGATGCCGGCTATGTAGTTGCCAGAGTACTCGTTCCTGTACTTGAAGAGCCTTTCCCTCCTTTCCAGCGCCTGGTCGAAACGTCTCTTGAGCTTAGAGTTGTAGAAGAAAGCGGTTGTTGCACCGTCGTTCTGCTCGAATAGGATCCTGTTCGGCCCGACGCCGAACTCATCCATCGCGAGCTTCACGAAGCGTTCCACTACCTCTTCGCTCTTGGACGTTACTCCAATGCGTTCACGAGTGCCCTGCACATACATGCCAAGCATGTAACTTGTCTTTGGGGTCAACCTCAGTTTCTGTGTCATCACATCACTCTGTCAACTTACCGGACTTAACCGGACAGTTCACACCACGAGCTGACGGTCGCCATGCACTACCTCTCGGCTCGTCAGGTAAGATCTTTAGTCTGACCTTCACCCTGCCGTCGCTTCTGGTAATATTTCCGACGTTGGATTCAATTAAACCGCAGCATCCACCCCTTGTGTGCTCCCCCGCCAATTGCTTTAAGTTTCAACCTTGCGGCCGTACTCCCCAGGCGGCAGACTTAACACTTACGCTACGGTACTGCACGCATTCGTGATACGTGCAACACCAGAGTCTGCATCATTTACTGCTAGGGCTACTCGGGTATCTAATCCGATTCGTTCTCCTAGCCTTCGCTCCTCACTGTCGGACGCGTTCTAGTCAGGCGCCTTCGCCACCGTTGGTCCTTACAGGATTACAGGATTTAACCCCTCCCCCGTAAGTACCCCTGACCTCACCCGCTCCCTAGCCGATGGGTATCTCGCGCGCGCATTGACGTTGAGCGCCAATATTTCACGCAAGACGGCATCGGCCAGCTACGAGCGCTTTAAGCCCAATAATCGTGGACACCACTTGTGCTGCCGGTATTACCGTGGCGGCTGCCACCGGTCTTGCCCAGCACTTATTCGCCAAGCTAGCTGCACTTGGCAAAAGACTTACAAAGTAAGCCGCTCAGATTCCCCCCATCACACTTTCGTGCATTGTGGAGTTTGCGCGCCTGCTGCACGCCGTAGCGCTAGGGCCCTTGTCTCAGTGCCCTTCTCGGGGCTCATGCTCCCACATCCCCTACGGGTTATCGGTATGGTGGGCCGTTACCCCGCCATCTGCCTGATCCGACGCAGTCCCATCGCATGGCGGAAACGCCGCGATTGGCGCTCCTTTTGGGCATGGGCTCCTTCCAGATGCCCTTGCCTATGTGGTATTAACCCCAGTTTCCCGGGGGTATACCCCTCCGTGCGGTAGGTTGACTACGCGTTACTGAGCCGTACGCCGCCCGTGAAGCTCACGAGCAGACTTGCATGGCTGTCGAAATCTGATAGCAGTGTCCTCCAGCAGCATCGACTGGAGTCGATGTTGGCCGACATATGTTACTCATGTCGCAATTGTAGGTACCTTGTGCACTCCTCAAGACTGCATCCAATTCCAAGCAGGAATTTTCACTGAGCATAGGGCATGCTAGATGCCAAATGCTCGCTCTGCAAAAACAGCAATGAGCGATAGTATTTGCATATGAGAAGGTATATATAGCTTGCTCTCCAGCGACGCAGAATTCTCATATTTCAGCGCCATTCGAGCAGCGCCATGCCTATAGTTATGGTTACCATGCCCGGCGCGTAGTATACCCATGACGACGGATTTACAATCAGCGTGTACGCCAGTACCGGCAGCAGCTGCAGGTCAGACAGTATGTAGCCCGTAGCGGTCGCGCCCTTGCCCAGCGGTATCAGCAGCTTCATCATCGTCGTTTCGAGGTAGAATGAGGCCATTAACACGATGCCCAAACCTACGGACATGAGCAGCGATGGTGCAGTAAAGGATGCGAACGACACCGACCTGTACACTAGCAGGAGTATGGCGGAGTACAACAGCACCTCGGTGAACTGTATCGCGAACATGGACGTAAACTTGTTCTCCACCTTCTTGGTCGACAGGTAGTACAGGTAAGTAGCTATCCCGTATGCCACGGCGAGCAGCAGGCCCTCGCCTATGAGCCCGGCGTTCAACGTCAGGGCGCCGCCTGACAATTTAATGGATTCGAGTATCAAGCCAGCTGCAACTAACACAGACCCTATGTAGTAGAATTCCATGGATGCCTTGTTCTTTGATGATATGGCTAGAAGCAGTACGAATACCATGATCTCTGCTGACGCGAATGAGCTCGCAGAGGGTATGCCCGTGCTGCTTATTATGAAGTAGAAGATGATGTTTCCTATGGCATACATGATGCCCGCGAGAACAGGATATGCCAGAGCGCGCAGCCCGAACTCATGAGGCCTGCGCATCATGAAGACGAACACAACGGCAGCCGATACCGACTGTATGATGAGCAGCGGGACTATCAGCGAGTACCCGCGCAGGGAGTCGACCACGACGTTGGAGCCCAGGTACCACGCCGAGTAGGAGATGGATGTCAGAAGCGCCACGAGGTAAGCGACGTAAAGTTTTCTCATAAGAGATCGCCGCACTGGAGACCAGATTAATTATGATGCGCAGGTAATTTATACTCTGCCGCTCGACACGCCGGTGCTTATACCTTTCGCTATCATGTGCGCAAGCCTTAGGAACTCGAATGCCGTCGGTATTATGGCT
The DNA here is from genome assembly GCA_021810685.1 of Microcaldota archaeon. The sequence goes on along the minus strand of JAJZII010000027.1, from coordinate 576 downwards.
TTCAGCTCAGAAGCCTTGATTGCCGATTGGACATTGAATCCCAAAACCTTCACGAACCCCCGTTCCATGTTCGTTGCGGTTGCCAGAGCCCTTTTCCTATTTGCGCTTTCGGCATCTGCCTTCGCATAAGTGCTTATGGCTTTCATGAACCCGGGCACGTCAGGCTTCTTCCTGGTCAGCACGATTACAGGTGCGTGCGTAGTGTGCTCAAGCCCCTTCACGTCGACGATGTTGAGCCCTGCAATCGCTATGCCGTTTATCGCTATCACGCGTATCTGCCGCCTGAAACGCGATTTTTTGACGAGGCCCGCAATCGCACGGGTAGAATCATCGCCATCGATAGTCACCCTGCCCGATAGGACGCCCTCTATGGTACCCTGCCTGCCCACTATCCCTACAATAAGAGTACGCTTTCTTCTGCGCGCGTATATCGGCCCGCTTGCTATGGCGAGCACGCGCACTCCGCTTTTCATGCGTCTACTTCTTGGAGAGCTTCTTCTTGATGTCGGAGAAGTTCTCGTCAATATTCCCGAGCGCCTTTTCCAGCGCGTCTGACGCCTTCTTCTTGCCGGTTTT
>JAJZII010000026.1 GCA_021810685.1 Microcaldota archaeon | reverse complement strand
ATAGCATACATACTGAACATGATGCTCGGAATGGGCGACCTCGAGGCGCCGCTCGCGGACGACAATCTCGAAGAGATAACTGTCAACGGCGCCAGCGGCCCGATCTGGGTCTTCCACAAGCGCATTGGTTGGTGCAAGACCAACATAAAGCCCTCCACCGACGAAGCGATATATGACCAGGCGGAGCAGATAGGCAGGCGCGTCGGCCGCGAGATAAACAACCTCTCACCCCTCATGGATGCAGAACTCATCGACGGCTCCCGCGTCAATGCCACCCTATATCCTATCTCGCAGGTTGGCAACACGATAACGATCAGGAAGTTTGCCAAGAACCCGTGGACGATGCCTGCGCTGATCAAGAACGGCTCGATAAGCCTAGACATGGCGTCGCTCATATGGCTCTGCATACAGAACGAGGTCAGCATGCTGATAAGCGGCGGCACCGCCTCAGGCAAGACAAGCTTTCTCAACGCAGCGAGCATCTTCTTCCCGCCGACGAGGCGCGTCATATCTGTCGAGGAAACGAGGGAGCTAACGCTCCCCGAGTCGCTGCAGTGGGTGTCCATGATATCCAGGCAGCCGAACCCCGAGGGCAAGGGTGAGGTTACGCTCTACGACCTGATGATTAACTCCCTTAGGATGAGGCCGGACATCATGCTGGTCGGGGAGATCAGGGTCTCGAAGGACGCCGAGACTCTTTTCGAAGCCATCCACACGGGCCACTCAGTCTATGGCACGGTACACGCAGACAACGCGGAGGACACGGTCATCAGGATGGTCAACCCTCCTATAAACACACCAAAGGTGCAGATGAACAGCCTCGGTGCCATAGTAAGCCTCTTCAGGCACAGGAGCAGGGGCATAAGGCGAACGCTCGAGTTCGGTGAGGTACTCAACACCGGCGACGTGAACGTGCTGTACAGGTGGAACATGCGCGACGATACATTCCCGCAGATAGGTGACATGACCAGGCTGACGGAGACGCTCGCGCTCTACGGCGGCCTTACGAAGAAAGACATCGACGCAGAGATACAGGAGCGCAACGTGATACTCAAATGGATGGTGAAGAACAATATCCTCGACGTGAACAGTGCGGGGCTCGTGATCGCGAACTACTACAAGCACAAGGAGAAGGTGCTGGATCTCGCGAAGAACGACGTACCGTTCTCCGAAGGGGTGCTGTGAAGGGCATTGCATGGCAGACGAGAATGCAGACGAGTACATGAAGCTGGTCGGGCTCATAAAGGATGTGGAGGCAGCTGCGCCGCGCGAAGAGCAAACAGCCATAGACATGTCGCAGACCTTCGTTGCCACTGCCGTGCAGACTCCGGGCCGGAGCTCATACCGCGAGGCGCTTAAGGTGATAGACGCAGTGGAGAACACCAAGCACATCGAGCCGAAGCGCAGGGCCCAGGGCCAGCCACACCTCGCCATGGCGGGCGTGCAGCAGGCCGCGACGTCGCAGTTCGTGCCGAGCATGCCAACCACGCCACAAGCTCCGCAGGCGCCTCAGGCATCCCAGGTGCCCCAGCAGCAGTTCGAGCAGCCGGAGATAAAGGCGAAGGCTGAGGAGGAGGCGAAACAGTTCGCCGCGCGGATGCCGCTGCAGAAGGTTACGGTCAACATAAAGCGCCTTAACATGAAGGAGCTCGTGCTCCCGAGCCTAAGCATGGCTGACCAGATATCCGAGCTTGAGCGCATAATAGAAGGCATCCGCGAAAGCGTCTTCGATCAGGATCATATCACAATTGTGGTGGAGGAGGTTTACGGCCTCCAGCAAAGCATAGAGAAGCAGGAAAAGGACCTCAAGAAGAAGCACATAGATTTGAGCCCCCTGGAGCAGTCGCTCCTAGCACTGCGCGAGCAGCGCATAAACGAGGCGATGCTTGAGCTCAAGCAAAGGGGTGTCATATAATGTTCGGAAAGAAGAAAGAGCCAAAGGTCATAAACGTTGATGGCACGCCGCTGACGCTTCAGCCGAAGCCAAAGAAGGGTCTCTTCGGCAGGGGCGAGGCCAAGCGCGCAAATGGCAATCTCGCTTCTTTCCCGCCTGCCTTCGGTTCCCCGCAGCAATCGCAGTCTGCACCGAAACAGGCGGCGCAGTACACGCCGCGCATGCCTGGTGTGTCAGGCAGTCCGGGCATGAAGCCCAGCAGATGGCGCCTCTACATAGAGAGCATAGGGGCCAAGCACAAGGGCCTTGAGCAGGCGCTCAAGGAGCGCAAGATCAACCAGAGCGTCTATTCCTTCGTGCAGCGCATGGTGATGGCGGCGCTGATGCTCTCTGCCATAATAGGCGCCACCTTAATCATGCTCCTGTCTCATTTCGGCTTCCCTACTGCCGAGGCTGTTATATTCGGCCTTGTCATCGGCATAGCAATGTTCTACATGTTCCTGAACTCGTTCCTCAACTTCCCTAAGCACAAAACCAAGAGCGACGTCAAGAGCATAGAGCGCGACATACTGTTCGCGGCCAGGGACATGATAATAGCGCTCAGGTCAGGAATGCCTCTCTTCAACTCAATAGTCTCGGTAAGCACCGGCTACGGCGCCGCGAGCAAGGAGTTTGCGCGCATCGTGGAGCGCGTGCAGCTCGGCATGCCGTTGGAAGCGGCGATAGACGAGACTCTGGAAGAGACGAAGAGCGACTCGTTCAGGAGACTTATGCTGCAGGCGTCCGTCAGCATCAAGGCAGGTGCCGACGTCATATCGGCGCTCCAGAGCATCATAGACCAGCTGGCGCAGGAGCGCGTCATAGAGCTCAGGCGCTACGGGCAGAGGCTCAACGCCATAGCCATGTTCTACATGCTCTTCGGGGTCATAATGCCCAGCATGGGTATAGCAGTGGTGACAATACTCACCACGTTCATAGCGCTCTTCACGGTCACGCCGCAGTTGCTCGAGGGCGCGCTGGTGGCCATAAGCTTCCTGCAGATAATATTCCTCCAGATGATACGGTCGTCCAGGCCGTCATTCAGCATGTGATGCTATGCAGATAAACTTCGAGAGGCTCGTTTCAAGGAGCGTGGGCAGGTACCTCTCCACGCTGCTCGACCTAGCGGGCTACAAGATGACAGTGCAGAAGCTACTTCAGCTCCTTATTGAGGGCTTCTTCGCCATCTACGTCATAGTCGCCGTTGGGCTTTTCATCGCCAAGTTCAGCATACTCGTCGTGGCGGTCGGCGGCCTCGGCGCCGGAGTCATGTACGTCATCGTCATCTACATGATGATAAACTACCAGATAGACAAAAGGAAGACCATGGTCGAGAATGTGCTGCCTGACTACTTCCAGATAACTTCCGCAAACCTCCGCAGCGGCATAGCGCTCGACAGGGCGATGCTCCTCGCGGCGAGGCCTGAGTTCAAGTTTTTCGCGGAAGACATCAAGGACATGGACAGGAAGATTTTCGGCGGCGAGACCTTCCAGGCGTCGCTTACTGAACTAGGCAGCAAGTACCGTTCATACACTTTGCAGCACGCGATAAAGATGATGATCGAGGCGCAAAGGTACGGCGGTGCGATGGCAGACCTCATGGAGCAGCTCAGCAAGGACATGCGCAACCAGCAGATGGTGCAGAAGGAGGTCTCGGGCCAGCTCTTCATGTACAGCATCTTCATAGCCTTCGCAGGTCTGATAGCTGCACCAGTCCTCTATGGCTTGACAAGCCAGATGATCATAGTCACGGACAGCGTCTGGAAGGGCATACTGGCATCGAACCCTGGCGGCCTGCCCACCACAGGGCTGTCGTTTCTCAAGCCCAGCCCACCAAAGATAAGCGCGGGCTTCTACCACACATTCTCGCTCATTGCCATATCGGTAATCACGGGCTTCGCGGCCCTGATAATGAGTGCAATATCATCAGGCTCGGTCATCAAGGGCATACGTCTGTTGCCTGCCTTCATAATCATAGGGTTAGTGATCTACTTCGTGGTGGGCTCGGTCATAGCGGCGATGTTCGGCAGCATAGGCGGAGCGTGAGCGCGCTCACGGCGGCGTATATCCATTCTCCCATGAACTTGTAAATGTTACACCGCCGTTTATCTGGCCGTTGTTGTTGTTTCCGCTGTAATCGTGGGCGTTGCCGTTGAGCGGCCACCACCCTACAAGGTTCTGCAAATCAACAGGCGCTCCCCCTATGCCCTCTTGGTAGAGGGCTTGTATATCGTTGGCAGAGAGGGTTGTGTTGTAAATCTGGACATTTGCTATTTGCCCATTCCAGAATGAGGTAAAGGGGCCGCTCCCACCAATTGAAAATACTGGGCCATTAGGTAATATTACGTTTGTTATCCCTGTGATTGTCGCGCCGGAATAAAATTGCCCACCTAATCCTAGATGACCTTTAAATGTTGATCCATTGAATGTGCTAGCATAAAAAACCCATTGCATTGAAGGGACTGAAACGGTACTGCTCTGCATCTCGTCATTATTGCATTGTAAAATAGTGTATGCATTATTTATGTTGAGGAATATTTCTAAGTTGTTATCGGTTGTTGTGCATTCGGCCGAACCACCAAGGTGTACAATGTTCAATTGAGTACCGGAAAGAGGAGCAGATTCAAACGCCCATCCTGTTATTGTAACTTTGTTTCCACCACCGTTTGATATCTGTCCTATCTCACTTACGTTTGATACTGAAACGTAGCTGCTTGCGCCATTGAACTGCGCCACATACTACGGCAGCTCGCCGTTGCAGACGCCTTCTGTGTTGATGAATTGCGTGCTTCCAGGCCCGTTTGGCCTGGAGACCTGGCAGGAGCCAGGAGGCGCCTTCGGCGCGAAGGTGCTGCTGCTGAAGACCCCAAGCTGGAAGAGCGCCGCGAGCACTATGGCTATTATGAGTATGGCCCAGCCGTAGGTCATCAGGTACTCCATCGCTGACTGCGCTTTCACTCCATCACTACCACTATGCAGGCGCATAGGTGGGCCCGCACACGCCGTTCACCACCTGGCTGTTGGTGCATGGGGTGTTGCTGCCGTACAGGTATCCAGTGTTACTGCCTGAGATATCCGCGGTCTGGTTAAGAAGGCTGCCTATGCCTGCTCCAAGCGGCCAGTAATTAATAGGTGCAACTCCTATTGCACTGTTATTGAGATACAGCTGCATTGCTTGTGCCGGAGTGAGCGCAACGTCGTAGACCTGAACATCTGTTATCGAACCGTTGAAATATACATTGCCATAGTGCTGCCCGGTAGGGTCGGCTCCAATCGTTGCGTAATCGGTCGTGCCTGACGGGGAATATGTGCCGCTCGCCGAAGTTACTTCCTTTCCGTCTATATATAAGGTCTCCAAGTTGCCGCTCGCAGAATAAGTGATCTCGGCAAAATACCACTTGCCGAACGGTGTGCTGGTCCACAACACAGCAGGCCCGTTTATCCAGGCGTAGGTGGATCCATTGGTATCATACCCGAGGAATGGGGTCGACCAGCCGCCGCACGTCTGCGACGTGCATACATTGACTATGCTGCCACCGCCTTTGGAGCTGTAATACCACGCAGCTATAGTTAAATTATGATTCGTGCCTAACCACGCACCCACCTGTGCAGCGACATACCCACTGACGCCGTCAAAGCTCATAGCACCAGGCAGCGCCGCGTCCATCATGTTGAATGAAGTTGTCTCGTTCATGAAGCCCATGCCGGCATGCTCAAGTGGCAGCGGGTTTAGGTAGAGGTGCTGAAGCGTTGTGTTGCTGCACTGATTGAGGTTGCCGCAGTTCAGCACTCCCTCTACAACGTCTGCCGTTGGGTCATTCTCAAGAGGGGTATAGGTTGCACCATGCGGCACTCCGTTGTGGTCGTTGCCTGAATAGTCGTTGGCGTTGCCGCTGAGTGGCCACCATCCTACAACATTCGCTTCTGCTATCGGTCCGCCGTTTATTCCTTCACTATAAAGCTGCTCTATCTCGCTTTTGGTTAGCGCAGAGCCGTACATTTGTGCATCTGCAATCTGACCGTTGAAGTAATCTCCTGTATTGGACCTGCTTCCTATGTAAGCGTAGAGACCAGAGCCTTGCGGAACGAGGTTGCCAGTTGCTGCCGTTGAAGCGGCCTGCTGGCCATTTATCCACAGGCTCAATGCCTCTCCTGTGCTGCCGTTGTACCTGCTAACCAGGAAGTACCACATGTGTGGTATTATAGTGTGGGGCCCAGATTTGGCTTCTGGATAACAGGTCGATACACACACCCACGTTTCTGCCTCCTGCGTTCCTGAGTCATTCACTGCAATTATTGGGTTTAATTCACTTCCCGCTGCGGAGTCAGCGCCCAAAATTTCCTGTCTGCCTCCTGGGTTACCTCCATTCCAATTTATCCAGACTGCCATCGTAACATTGCTGCCTTCGAGTAACGGGCTTGAGGTCTGTATACTTATATTCTGGTTGGGTGTGAACTTTCCTACCATTCCAGTCGGTGCACCAGGTACCTGGCTTGAGAGTGGGCTGTAAGTGTATGCTGGCGGAGCAGCATAAATTACATTTGTGGTAGTGCCGTTGTTGCCCAGGCCACTGAGGTCCGTCGCATTGCCGTTCAGAGGCCACCATCCCACGAGTCCCGCATTGCTTATCGGGGTGCCTGAAATGCCCTCATGGTAAAGCTGCGATACCTGAGCCGCTGGGAGCGATGTATTGTAGAGCTGTACATTTGCAATAGAGCCGTTCCAGAAACTGTTGCCCGCCACCGTTCCATTCCCTATATAGATACCGTTAAACCCTGTATACGCGCCAGGGGCAGAGTTCGAGACGAAAACCCCATCTTCATACA
>JAJZII010000025.1 GCA_021810685.1 Microcaldota archaeon | reverse complement strand
TGCGGCAAGCCGATCCTCATTTCCAAATCACCACACTCACGTTGTACAACTTGTTTATCCCGCCCTCCTCAAGGGCCAACGGGGCAGAGGCCTTGCTTACTGAATACGCATCCTGCAAACCTATAGGCTTGGGGCCTATCTGCGTGTACTGCACCGCGATAGAGTTGCCGCTGTTACCGTTTCCTGAGTAGTCATTGGCATTGCCGTCAAGAGGCCACCAGCCTACTAAGCCGGAGTTTTCGACGGGAAGACCGGCCACTCCGTCATAATAGAGCGTCCCAACCTGCGCGTGTGACAATGACGTGTTGTACATCTGTACGTCAGCTATGTCACCAAGGAAGAACGAACCTGCAGCGCCAGGCGCTCCGCGCGCGCCTATCCTCAAGGCGGTAGTTTGACTGGCTATAGCGCCGCTGGCCGTGTATGGGGTCGCGTTGGCGCCGTCTAAGTATTCAGTCACAGCACTGCCGTTGTAGGTCAGCGCCACATGGCTCCACTTGCCTGCCGAAACATATATCTGCGGGCAGATCCAGGTCCATCCAGGTACCGAAGTACTTATCGCCCAGCAGAGCTGGCCGTTCGAAGCAAGCCCCCATTCATATGAATTCTCCTTGTTGAGTATTATGCAGTCCACACTGCTGGTGGTGCCGCAGTTGGCCAGGCTCTCTGGGTTTATCCATGCCGAGAAGGTGAATTTCGAGCCGAGGTTCAGGCTCGCTGTGCTGTTTGCCTGGACGTACGCGCTGATGCCGTCGAAGTACGAGATGTTCATAGCCGATGCGTACTCGTTGTCAAGGAATATGGCCGTGTTGGTGGCGTTGTACAGGCTCTTCAGCAGAAGGTTGGCCTCGGCCGCCTGCCCGTTCAGGTAGAGCTCTGAGAGCATGTGCAGCACGCTCTCGTTTGCCGTGGCGTTGTAGCCCCACAGCTGCGTTGTCGTTGACCGTACAAAGGTCGTGTACTTAGCATTGCCATTGGTGCTGCCGGCGTAGTCCGCCGCGTTCCCGTTGAGCGGCCACCATCCGAGCAGGCTATAACTTTTTACCGGAGCTCCACCCATGCCTTCGTTGTAGAGCGTGCTGACCGCCGAAGGCGTAAGGGCATTTGCATACACCTGAACGTCAGCCATGCCGCCCGATATTGGGTTCGCGCCACCACCGATTGAAACTGCGTCTGTTCCGCTTATCTGAGTTCCATTATACGCTATCGTTCCTGTGGCAGCAAACGGGCTGCCTATTTGGCTGCCGTCCAAGTATACGACAAGGTCGCTGCCGTTGTATGTTCCGACAAACTGCTGCCACCGGTCAGGAATCAGGTGCGTTCCCGGAAAGTTGCGGTAGTTGGTGCCTCCGATGTTTTTTATACTCCACGACTCGACGGGCGGACTGTATCCTGCCTCTATGTAAAAGTAATAGCTGATGCCACTCTCCGCCATGACTGCCTGCTGCCAGTAATTGCCTGGATTACCCCAGTAGCTGTTGTTCATTGGGTCTATCCAGAACGAGACTGTTATGCTGTTAACGTACTGTGTCGGAGCGACTGCCTGTATATAACCCGCAGGGCTCTGCAGGAAGTTAGCGTACCCGAAAGGCGCGATCGGGTTGTAGCCCGACGCTGAGGTCTGCAGACTCTGCCCTTGCGATATCTGGCCTACGGTCGTGCGCAGCATGTTCTGGAGCAGGTTCATCGCCTGGTTCTGCTGCGCCTGGTATGACGGCGTGGCGAAGTTCATGTAAAGCAGTATCGACATCGCAGCACTTGCCACTATCAGCGAGAAGACCGCATCGAGCGTGAATATGAAACCTTTGTGCGCCATCATTCCACCCCGAACGGCTGGTTGGTCCAGACCTCGACCTCAACGCTTACAGGAGTGCTGCCTATGAATGCTTGCTCGCTGTTCACGTACGTTGTCAGCGCCCCATGCGTCGCCGGGTTCTCGCCTATGCTCACGTTGAGCCCTCCGCCCCTTATGGTTATGAAATAGTCATAGCCGACGCCGAGCACCTCTTTCGTGTTCTGGTAGCCTGTGCTGTTGCTTGCCATGGCCATCAGCGTGTAAAGCTTGCCCTGCGAGAGCTCTGTCGTGTGCGGCCCGGAGGCTAGGCCCACGCTTATGCCGCTCCATGTGCTGGAATTGGCGGTGTTGACCATGCTGTTCCAATAGCTTGGAGAACCCTGGCTGAGTATGCTGCGCGACAGGCTTTGCAGCTCCAGCTGCATGATCGTGCCGCCGTTGCCGTACACGAGCGAGAGCTGGCTATTGACGTTATACCACGTGTACACGAGCAGAGTGAGCGCCACGCTGAAGATGACTATCGCGAATATGATGTCGAAGCTCCAGAACTGCGCTCTCATGCTCACCATCGTATCAGCTCAATGAAACGTTCACCCTCGAGTATAGCGGCAGGCCCTGCGCATACAGCTGCCGAACCTGCTGTGGAGTAAGTGCAGTGTTATACAGCTGGACATTTGCAATCGAACCGTTGAATATATATCCATTAATGTCTGATTTCGAGCTGCCTATCCTAAGATTTTCAGTATACGCATATGTGTTTGAGAAAGGATAGGGGCCGTATTCCACACCGTTTACGTATAAGGTAACATTAGACCCGACATAGTTAACTGCAACTACGTTTAGCCATCTGTTTTCCGGTATTGACGGGCCAGGACCTATATTTGCAACAGACGATTCGGCCCATTCTAGATTGCAGGCAGCGCCATATGGTGCAGCATAAAATGTGTAGCTATCTAATCCGTGGCCGACGATTGCGTCATGGGTGCAGTTTCGTATTTTAATCCAAGCCGAAACTGTAATTTTGCTGCCGCTACCGAATTGCAGATCTGAAGGATTCCCAATGTCGATGTAGTTGTTCAAACCGTTGAAGTTAGACACGCTCCGTGCCAAACCTGAGGGCATGCCTGCATACTGCATGTTGCCGAACGTCACATTGACAGGTATGCCGTCGTCTGCGTAAACGGAAAAGTCTTTGGTGTTCCCGTCAAGAGGCCACCACCCGACCAGGCCTGAACCGCTCAACGGCGTCGCCGTTATACCTTTCTTATACTGCTGGGCTATCTGTTGCGCGCCGAGGCCCGTGTTGTAGACCTGCACGTTCGATATTATGCCGTTCCAGTCTGCATAGCCCAGGAGATTGCCGATCCTGAACGGCGCGGACGCAAGGTAGTATACGAGCTGGCTGTCGGGGACCGAGTCGCTGAGCTTTCCGTCGACGTATATCGATGCGTTTGTGCCGTTGTACGTTCCGACCACGTAGTGCCAGGCGTTGAGCGTGAGAGGCGCGCTTGCTGCATATACCGAAGAGATTCCGTTGTACGTCCCGAAACCTATCGATCCAGAACCATCGCTTTTCGTCGACATATAGTAGGACCCTGCGTTTGTTATGGCGCCGATGCCGGCGACGGCCATCGAAGCCGTTGAAGAGTACGGTTTTACCCACGCGCTCACGGTCATATGGACGGGCTTGAGTACCGAGCTCGAGCTGCTGTTGATGTAACTGCCTCCATATCCCGTCGTGCCGGAGCCTTGGCCGTTGAATATGCCTGCCTGGAAGGCAGAGGAGCCTGCGAACTGCCCCCACGACGAGTTATAAAAGGTGCCGTCGTTTCCGTTTCCGCTCATGTCATGCACAGTGCTGCCATAACCCTCGTCGAGCGGCCACCAGCCCACAAGGTGCGACTGCAGGCTGGTGTTATAATTGAAGGCGTTGATTGTCACGTTTACCTTGCCAGCCGTGGAGTTCGAGGTCACAAATACCGTAGCGTTCCCGCTCCCGCCAGTGATCGGCGATACCTGGAACGTTTTGCCAGTTACGCTTGCATTTCCCGTACTTGACGCCGCTCCTACAATCGTGCCGGGGCTGCCTGCACCTCCGCCGCTGGAAAGATGTACGTTCACCTGCGCAACGTTGCTGTAATTCAGCGTGTACCCCTGAACACCGTTGTTGCCGTTGCCGCTGTAGTCATTCGTATTGCCGTCAAGAGGCCACCATCCTTCTATGCTGGACCTGTTGACCGGTGCGGCTGTCATGCCCTTCTCATAGAGCTGCGTTATCTGGTTCTGGGTCAGTGCCGAGCTATACATCTGAACGTTCGTCAGCTCACCCCCTATCTGCCAGCCGCCGCATAAGTGACAGTTATTGCTGTTTATCTGAAAATCATAACCATACTTCGAGTAGTTTGACGGGCTGCTGCTGCTCCACGGCACGTTTGCGCACCGCGCATCCACGCATATCTCGACGTAGCCTCCGCCTGCGCCGTTGTAGCTGAACACAGACGTGCCCATGACCCACGTATTATAAGGTATGACGCCGCTCATGACACTCATAGATCCAGCGTTTGTGCACGCCCCCCCTGAACTGTACCACTGGTACGTACCTAAGCTGTAGTGCGTGGCGCTTGTATTTGCCAACGCCATTCCAGATATGCAGCCCGTGCTTTCTATTATGAGCTCCCTGCTGGTGTCAGTCTGGGGAGGATGCGTGTCCATGAACCAGGTGTTTATGGTCCACGAGCTGCCGCTCCATGCCTTGTCCAGGGAAGCTGACTGAGGCACCGTTATGCCGTCTACCGACGTGTTTTTGAAGTTGAACGCCTCCGTGTTCCCTGCGCCATGCGCAGAGACGCTCTGCGCGTATGTAGCGAGCCCCGCAGTGGGCACATCGATGTAGACGGTTCCGCCGACGTTTGACACGCTTATTGTGCCGCTGTACGTGGGCACGTTGTAGAGGATCGTGCCGTTGTACGAAGAAGCCTGCGTGCCGTTGATGACTATGCTCCTCGCGGAGCTGTATGCCGTGGCGCGTATGTTGGTCTTGCCGAGCGTCTCATTGGCTATGACCGCCCCTGCCGAGCTTACGAAGAGGTTGTACGGCTGCAGGTTGCTCGAAGCAGGTATGGCGAGCGTGGCGTTGTAGCCGCTGCCCGCTATAAGTGCCTGATCTATATAAGCGGAGATGTCCTGGGTGACGAGCTGCATCGAGGAATACTGCTGCGCGCTCAGCGTCGAAGCCCTCTGACCTACCACCACGCCGAAGAGTATTATGAAGATGAGCAGCACCAGCGAGTAGACTATGACAAACTCTACCGCTATCTGGGCTCTGCTGCGTTTGAGCTGGCTCCCATCCATCTTATCAATCTGATATTGCTATGGCAAGCAATAAATACGTTAAAACTCATAACAGGAGGTTATGGTTGCGGCTGCGCCGTCAAACGGCGCAGAGAGGGATGCATCGCAAACCATGCCACAAATGTCAATAGAAAGTTGACATTTAGTATAAAAGATTGCTTAAATAGAAAGTTATTTATATATATTCCACTATAAGTAGGGCTTGCATGAGGATCATCATACGCACCGTGGAGATGCCTGCCGCCAAGAAGCCCGACGACATAATAAAGTGGTTCTGCGAGGTTCTTGGCATAGCAGCGGGCAGCGACTCTGACGTGGAGGAGCGCATCTTCCGCGCCTTCGCTTATGCAGCGCAGACCAACAGCGGCATATCGAGCTCCGACATAACGCTAAGGCAGGGGCTGGCGCGCAGCACGGTCATATACCACCTTAACAGGCTCATAGACATGGGTCTGATAACGAAGAAGGGCAGGCGCTACTACCTGCGCGCCACCAACATGGCCAGGATGGTCGAAGAGCTTGAATATGATTTGGACAGGGAAATGAACCGCATGCTGAATGTGGCCCAGGAATTCGATAGGCTCATGCTTCAGCAGGGGGCCAAGTCAAGGCGCACAAAAGCGCCCAAAAAAAGATAAGGGTGAAATCATGGCAGATAAGGAGAGCAATGGCGAACTCGATAACGGCAGTGTAGAAGTGCCAGGCAAAGGAACCGCGGCGCAGCCCGAAGCCGTGGCACAGGTGCCTAAGAGAGAGTATGACGAGCTGAAGGAGCAGATGCTGCGCATAGCTGCGGAGTTCGACAACTACAAGAAGCGCACCAAGGGCGACGTCGAGAATGCCAGGAACATGGGCAAGGCCGAAGCGGTGAAGGGCATGCTGCCCATTCTCGACGAATTTGAGCTCGCGATGCTGTCGATGGCCAAGGCAGATCCTGCGCTTGCGAAGGGCGTGGAGATGATATTCTCCAACATGGTCGATGCGCTCAGCGCATTGGGTATGAAGGAGGTCAAGGCGGACGGCATGTACGACCCATACGTGCATGAGCCCATTCTGGCTATGAAGAGCGAGAAGAAGCCCGGGACCATACTGCAGGTGACGAAGAAGGGCTATATGCTCAACGACCTGCTGATAAGGCCTGCGTCGGTCATAATAGCGGGCCTCGGAAAGGAAGACAGCAATACTGACAAGAAAGGAGAAAAGGAGGCCGAAGAAGCCGCCGATAACTCTAAAAATGCTAAAAACTGAAATAAGTGGTTGATATGAAGATAATAGGAATAGACTTGGGAACTTCGAATTCGGCCGCAGCTGTGCTGGAAGGAGGAAGACCTGTGATAATACCCAGCGGCGAGGGTACTTCGCTGTATGGAAAAGCATTTCCCAGCTTCGTAGCGTTCACGAAGGACGGCCAGAGGCTGCTGGGCGAGACGGCGCGCAGGCAGGCGGTCGCGAACCCTGACGGAACAGTTACGGCCTTCAAGCGCAAGATGGGTAGCGACTACGTATACAAAATATACGGCAAGGAGTACAAGCCCCAGGAGCTCTCGGCCATGCTGCTCCAGAAAATAAAGAAGGACGCGGAGTCGTACCTCGGAGAGGAGGTAAAGCAGGCCGTCATAACCGTGCCTGCATACTTCAACGACAACCAGCGCCAGGCAACGAAGGATGCGGGCGCCATAGCAGGCCTTGACGTCGTGAGGCTCGTCAACGAACCCACCGCGGCGTGCCTGGCCTACGGCCTGGACAAAGCCGACAAGGAGATGAAGATTCTGGTATACGACCTCGGCGGCGGCACCCTCGACGTGACCATCATGGAGTTCGGCAAGGGCGTCTTCGAGGTGAAGAGCACCTCCGGGGACACGCAGCTTGGAGGCGCTGACAT
>JAJZII010000024.1 GCA_021810685.1 Microcaldota archaeon | reverse complement strand
GCAAGTTTATGTTCTGTGTGCCGCTCATGCCGCTCTCCATCGAGCCTTCACTTATACTGCCGCTCCAGTAGTTAAAGTCGTAGCCGTCGCTAGTTGAAAGGTTGCCTGTCTGTTCAGCTATGCCCGCGGCAACCCCGCTTACCGAGGAGATGTCGGCCTCGAGCACCGAAGGCGAAGTCAGGTTATAGTTGTATATCACGCCAGCGTAGCTCGCCGACGGCGTCGCGACGGTCAGCCCGTCATCTACCGTTATGCTGGAACCTGCAGGCTCTATCACGCTGAATCCCGCTGGCATCGATGTTCCTCGAAAATTCCAGTACTCTGAGAAGACGCTCGCCCCGTTGTCGTATTCGCCGTATGTCGGCGACAGCTGCGGCGCCTCGCCGGCATATATGCCAGTGTACGTCGCGGTGAACGGCAGGAAGTACATCGCTATCGTCCTGTTCTTTCCCGGCGGCACTGCTACTGGCATCCTGACCCAGAATATCACGTTCGATGAAGTGCTTGTGCATCCGCTCTCGCACCAACTGTTCAGCTCGCGGCTCCCGTAGTAGAAGCGTAAGTTGCCGAGGTCCGGCCTCTCCATCAGCGCGTATTCCTGCGGGTCGAACGTTATCTCTTCCTGGAAGTGCGCCGGTGCAGCGCCGATGCCGTTGTTGTTAGCCACGCTTATGGGTACGTATATGCCGGTGGCGTTCCCGCTCGTAGTTGTGTTTATACCGCCTATCTTCGCGTTGGATGGTTGCACCCGTATGTTGCCCGTGAACGTGTAGTTTTTGCTGGCCGGACAGGGCTCAGAGAGCAGCAGGGTGGGTGCGGCTGCACAGTAGTTCGCGTATATGACAAACGTCCCGAAGTAGGTCTGGCTTATAGAAGGAGTGAAGTTGAAGTTCGCTATACAGTAAATCGTCTGGCCCTGCTGCGCCTGGTTCGGTATGCAGTACCCAGGTTTGCTGCTCTGGAAGCTAAGAAAGCCCCTAAACTCGCTGACGTTTATCACGCCTGGAATCGAGTCGACGGACTCCACCAGAAGCGTTGCGCTGTGGCTGCCGTTTACTGCCAGCACAGCGTCTGCGCACGTAAATGTGTTGAAATACGTGCATTCTACCGGCAGAAGAGTGCGAGGGATGCTTATGAAGAAGACCAGAATAGCTATCATTATAGCTATGATGAGGAGCACTATTCCGTACACTGACATAAACTCTATGGCGCTCTGCATCCTCACAGGCATACTCGGTATTCACTGCCTATGTATAAAAACCATTAGTCCCAAATCCCAGTGATGGACGTAAGCTACGCCGAACTCGCGCGGAACCTGCGCGCTCGCAAGCGCTTGGGCCAGAACTTCCTCGTCAACGAGAGTGTCGCCAGGATCGAGGCCGAGTACGCACGCGGAAAGTTTGCCGTCGAGATTGGCCCCGGCCTTGGAATACTGACAAGGGCCCTGAGCAAGGCCTCGAAGCGCGTCCTCGCGGTGGAGAAGGACCGGCGCCTCTATGAACTGCTCAGCAACTCCATCGATGCCGGGAACGTTATGCTCTTGGAGGGCGATTTCTTCGATACTGCCGAGAGCGCCTTCGCAGGTGCTGAGATAATGGTGTCAAACGTGCCATACAACCTCTCGAGCAAGGTGCTCTCGTGGCTAATGGTGCGCAGGCTCGAGGCTGTGCTATGCCTGCAGAAGGAGTTCGTGGAGCACATGCTCGCCAAGCCGGGGACAAAGAAGTACTCGAAGCTCAGCGTCTTCTCAGCGCTGCAGTTCAGCGCCACGCGGATAATGGACGTGCCGCGGAACAACTTCTATCCTGTGCCAAAGGTGGATTCGGTGCTGGTGCACCTCGAGACTAAGGGCGCAATAATCGATAACACAGTGCAGAAGGTGCTGGGCCTCGTGATGGAGCACAAGAAGAAGCTCCTCAGGAACGCTGTGATAGACTCGGCCAAGAGCCTCTTGCTCGATGGCGCAGACGCTGTGCGGCTGGCCGATTCCCTTGCCGACTCCGGGAAGCGCGTCTTCAAGATGGGGCCCGAAGAACTGCTCGCCGCGGCCGAAGATATCGCAAGCAGGCTCACTGCTTGAATGCGTACGTAGGCTCCTGTATCTCGTGCATAAGGCTGGCGCCCTTCACGGCGCCCAGGAACTTCTTCTCGGCCTCCATTGAACCTTCCCTGCCGAGCAGGCTCTTATAATGCATGGGCACCGTGCGCTTCGCGCCTATGGCGTCCGCTGCGCTTATGGCCTCGCCGACGTCCATTGTGTACTTGCCGCCTATCGGCAGGAGCGCCAGGTCTATGCTGCTTAGGCTCTTCATCTCGTCTACAAAGTCCGTGTCTCCTGCATGGTAGACTCGCATGCCGTCCACGTCCACGACGTAGCCCACCCAGTCATTCTGCCTGGGGTGGTAACTGAGCCTTGCTTGATTGGTGTTGTACGCAGGAACAGCCTCGATCCTAATTCCCATACTATCCTTGCTCTGCCCGGGCCTCATCACCTCAAGCCTGCTGTACTCCTTCGCGTCCAGGCAGCCTGGTGCAGCCACTATCTTTGTGCCTTCGCTGCGCACCCTGTCAATATCATCCTTGCTGCAGTGGTCGAAGTGCGCGTGCGTTATCAGTATTATGTCTGCTTTGCTGTTCACTGCCGCTGAGACGCTGAACGGGTCGACGAACACGTTCATCGAGTTGGCCCTGAAAATGAAGCTTGCGTGACCTATCCACTTTATAACGTCGTTTGTTTCCATCAGCTCACCCTGATAGATGTGGAGCTGTAAAGCTATTTAATCTTATAAGGTGCAAAAGTATTGGGTAAAATGAGGGCTGGTTTGGCGGCGTTTGCCGTTGCTGCTGCGCTTCTGCTTGTGCTCCAGGCGCTTTCCGGAACGGCCTCCGCGCAGTCGATGGCAACCCATGCTGTCCTGGCCGCTGCGAAAAACGCTGTGATGCAGCCTACGTCGCTACCCTTTACAAATCCATCCTGCTACTCGACCAACTCTATCGGCGTCACGGTCACATGCAACGAACGGCTCACTGGACCGCTCACCTACTCTGACATACTGATACAGAGCGGTGCGACCCTTGACACCAACGGTTTTGCGATTGATGCCCTCAGCACATTCATCGTCCAGAGCCACGCAAACGTGATTAACACGACGGCCGGCGGCGGCGGCTCGTCTACGTACGGGCTTGGGGGCGAGACCAGCAGCGGAGAGGTTCCCTGCTGCGTCACCGGCCTGCTTCCGGCATCGGCGAAGAGGAACCTGGTGCAGCTGGCGTTCTCTCCTGTGCATTATACCACGCTGCTGTTCGACGGCTCAACGTGCTATTCAATAAACGGCAATGGCCAATCTGGCGCCACTGCAACTGGCGGCCCAAGCAACGGCTACGGCTGCAACGGCGAAGAGGACAGTATATTCACAAGCAAGGTAGCAGGTGGCATTGGCGGCAGCGGCTCTAACGGAAACGCATGTAGTGCAAGCTTCGCAGGCACCGGTGGTGACGGCCCCAACCAGGAAGGATATCTCAACTTAGGCGGCGCTGGAGCTAACGCTGGCGGTGGCAGCGCCGGCTCGGCTAACCCTGGCGGCCTCACTAGTCCGTGCCAGAGCTCGTCCAGTGGCTCCGGAGGCGACGGCGGCGGCTACATATCAATACAATCCGAGCAGTTCTACAACTACGGCACGATAAACGCCAGCGGATTTCCGGGCACATCCGACTCTGCTTACCCTGGCGGCGGAGGTGGCGGTGGATACGTCCACATAACTGTCACCAGCCAGGACACTGGGCAGATACATCTCGGCACAATAATGGCTAACGGCGGCAACACGACCCTCACTAGCAACAGCGGCGACCGCGCATGCGCCGGCTCGGGCGGCGGCGGCGTGATCAACATAACCATGGAGTACAGCATGTCGAGCTCGCAGCTCAAAACTTCCGGGCTGTCCGTGCACGGCGGTTCGGTCACCAGCTTGGCCGAAAGCCCGGGTTATAACTGCCCTACCAACGGCGGCACCGTAATCTACAGCAACAGCAATACCGCCAATGTACTCGGGCGCCCTGGCCAGATCGTCTTCACTCACCTGCCGGAGGCCAAGACTCCTCTGGAGTGCTTGCCGCCGTACGGTCCATACACAGAAACCCAAGGTCATTGCTTCTTCACGTCGAACACCGCTGTGTCGACATCATACCCGAACACTGGCTACGGTGGCAGCCTGGTTCCGTCCACCGGGGCACAACATACAACCCCCGTGACAAGCAGCGTGCTCGGGTACAACGACAACAACGCGCAGTGGCTCATCACATGCCCCTCTGCGCCGGACTCAAGCAACACGCTGCTCTACTACGACCAGAAGCCTGGCACGTACACAGGCGGCGACCTATGCCTGGCGAAGAGCTCGCAGCTTAACACCCTCATACAGGTCAACACGACCGTCGAGTGGAGTCAGAACAACCCTGCCAACGCCACAGTGCAAATATACATCGCAAATGCAGTTGCCGCGCAGCTGCAGGATTTGGGCCTCTCCGGCGAGGCCAATGCCACGTCCAACTACCTGCAGGCCTCAGGCTATGTCTACCAGCCATTCTCGCCCACAACGCCGCAGGGCAACTGCTATCTTGCCATAATAGTTGGCAAGTTCAACCCAACCAATACTGCTACGGCGTGCGGCTGGTCGCCGGCAGGCTCCGGAACACTGCACTTTCAGGGCAACTCGTACGGCGCCGAATACTATACCAACGTTTCGAACACCTTTCTGTTCTGGGTCGTGTGGACCGGCGCCAACGGCATCGAGAACGTTGGCACCGTGCCAATATACTCGCCCGCCGGCGGGGGCCTGCTCACCGTGCCTGTAGTCCAGAGTAATGCGATATCTAACGGCTACAACACGCAGTCATATATCTTCGGACAGGTTCCGGCGTCGCCGCAGCAGGGAGTGTGGAGCTGGAGCCTCGAATATGCGGACATCGGCAACGCAGACGCAGCGAAGCTCTCGCAGGCCCAGCAGGTATTCCCTGAGGCGGGCGCCACGTTTTCCAGTCTGGAACTGAAGACAAACAGCTGCACGTACTACTACTCTTTCACATACTCGCTCAACTTCCAGAGTATAAACAACGCCAACATACCCATACCTACGAACCAGAAGGGCACGCCCTCCTCAAGGCTCGTCTTCAACGGTTACGTCTATTCGCCTGTTTACGATATAAGCAGCCAGCTCAGCAACAGCGGCTACAGCCTCTACGGCGACTGCTGGCCCATTGGAGGCTGCCCTCCTGTCCTGGGCTATGGAAACCTGTACCTGAACGGGCAGGAGCAGGGATCATTCAGCAACTCCGGCAGCTACGTCTACGACAGCAGCACTGTTAAAGGTTCGAACGGCAAAAACCTACCCCCTGGCAACTACATAGTCGCGACGCAGCAGACGTGCTATACTGGCTATATATTCCCATATCAGTGCTCTAGCACGTGGGCCATACCTAAAAGCGCCATGACGACGAAGAACGTGCAGTTCCTCCCATACTTCCTGTACAACCTCTCCATGCCTGCCACGCTCAGCGATGTCAACGGGCGCATACAGTATCTGAACCTGTCGTTCGACATGTACAGCCCGCACAACTACATGGATCCGGGTAACTTCCTAGACCCGTTCCCACTCTCCACAGGCTCGGGCTTCTTCGCCAACGTGAAAGGCAATATAGAAGAGTTCTCAGCAAACTCTCTGTCATCTGCCTCTTCTTCTGCGTTCAGCGCCGGCACCACGGAGTTCACAGTTGTGCCTCCGTCCTCCAAGCAGGTCAGCACCAACTACAACCTGAACTTGGGGAACCTGATAAACCAGGTAATTCCTGATTCGCAGAGCACCATATCGAACCCCGTGTTCATAGCGGCGGCGCCCAACGACTACATATATGTGCTGACCGAGTCCACGTCGTGCACATCCAGTTTCTTAGTCTGCACCTCCTCCACCACTACCACCACAATATACAAATTCAGATACATACCCCAAGGCTACTACAACATGACCAACGCGGCGCCGAATTTCGCCGAGGGGCAGTACACCGGCAGCTACAGCGACTGGAAGAATGCATGGGATACCTACTGGAAGTACGATCTCAAGGCCCAGGCCTCTAACCTCTACCTCACGAACGTGACGCAGCTCACCAGCGACACATCCACATGGTGCTTCTACACGACATGTGTCAGCGGTGGCAGCAATCTGAAGGCGCTTCAGAACATAGTGCCTACTGCCCTGACATCCGATTACGCCGACGATGTCTTCATGGTCGGCAACGTGAGGGGGTCGAGCGGCTCCTTCGTGCTGGCGGCCATACCATCGGTGGGCAACATCATCGCCAACACCATAAGCTCAAGCACGGCCTACAATTTCATGCCGACTGACCTGATAGCGTCGGATGCCGGCGGGCAGTTCATCTACCTGGCAAACCCTAACTATGGGGCCATACCTTACTTCGCCGCGAACACCCTAAGCTATGGGGGTAACTTCACGCTCTCATACAACACCTCGACCACGGGTACTGCCCTGGACATAACTGCGTACTTGGCACATGGTGGGCCGTTCGGGAACGCGACCGTCGCGAATTACTACACAAACAACCCTGCCCTCAACAGCAACAGCCTGCCAAACCTCAACGACACTTCGCAGTTCCACCACCCAATCGCGCTGTTCAGCTCCGGAGGTTTGCTCTACGTAATCGACAACTGGACCATCTCTGAACCGCCGACCTCATCATGCGTCCAAAATAACGCTCTTAGTGAGGCATGCATTCCTACCCCCATAGCGAGCATACTCATGCTGCGTGCCTTCCTATACAACGGCACCGAGGTGCCGCTGCACCCGTCGCAGCAGTTCGACCTGGCACTAAGTCAGGGCATGGCAGACCTGTCGCAGGGGAGCAACGGCATAGCGCAGGCGTATCCGCCGTACGGCTGGCCGCTCGCGGCCAACATTTCCGTCGGCAACGGCAACTACGTTTCGTACTGCATAGCCGGCTGCTCAAGCACGCCGCTGCATGTCGGAGCCAACAATATGTCGGGTTACGAGACGAT
>JAJZII010000001.1 GCA_021810685.1 Microcaldota archaeon | reverse complement strand
CCTTTTGTACCTGTATGTTAGTTTATATATCCTTTTCCTTGATTTTCCGTCATAGATTTCGTCTCTACAGCTCGCTTTCATCCCACCCGTAAACGGTGTGGGGTTTCTCGCTCGCAGATGCTAAGATCGGCAAAGGGCGTTAATACGCTTATGCGGGAAGGGACTGGAGTTCGGTACACACGGCACGCATGGTGTGAAGGGTTTTTATGCGTTTTAGACAAGGTGTAATCGATCGCAATGGATGGCGCAAGGCTTGACGGCATACTGGAATTCATGAGGAAATGCATAATAGCGAAAGAGATACCGAGAACCGGCTGGGTCAATTCGGGGATAAGGAATCCAGAACACGTGGCGGACCACATGTTCAGCACAGCCGTGCTGGCGTACCTCATTGGCAAGGAACGGGGACTTGATGCGGACAGATGCATGAAGATCGCGCTGGTGCACGACGTGCACGAGGTTATTACCGGAGACATTGCCGACAGGCGGCCGAAGGGCGGCGTGGGCCTCGAACGTGAGGCGGAGGACAGCGCAAGGATGGTGGAGCTTCTTGGCGACTACGGAGATGAATTCAGGACCCTCATAGACGAATGGGTGCGGGGCGAAACCGAGGAGGCCAGGTTCGTCAGGGAAATGGACACCCTAGATTACATAATACAGCTGTTGCGGTACGCCAAGAGCATGAAAAGGGAGGATGTCGCGTCTTTCCTTGTATCTCCAAGGGTTGATAGCATGAGGACGCCGGAGTTCCGATACGTATATGAAAAGGTTAGGAAAGAGATATACTGAGACAGGAAGGAATGAACATGGCAAACCAGGGAGCGGGCGGAGGATGTGAGTGCGGCGGCGGGTGCAGATGCGGATGCATGAACGGATGCAGGTGCAAGGAGAATTGCGATTGCGGATGCACGTGCGCGGAAAGAAGACGCGACAGGCACGGCGACTACTACTATTGACTGCCTGCGCAATGCGCAGATCGGAACGCAACGTGGAAACAAGGTATTAAAGGCTTGCAATGCACGTTTTATTGTGGTCGCATGTCAATTCTTGGAGAATTCAGGGCGTTCATAACGAAAGGCAACGTGGCGGATCTCGCAGTAGCAGTGATAATAGGCACGGCGTTCAACGCGGTCATAATGGCGCTAGTTTCTGACGTGATAACGCCACTGATCGGAATACCGGGCAGATTCGACTTTTCATCACTTTCGTTAACGGTAAACGGCAGCGTGTTCCAGATAGGCCTGTTCATAAACGCCATGGTCAGTTTCCTCGTCATAGCGGCAGTGGTATTCTTCCTGATAGTGAGGCCCATATCCAAAATCGAGGAGCGTAGGAGGATGGAGCATGCTCAACCGGCTCCGGACACCAAGCAGTGCCCCGAGTGCCTCTCGCAGATACCGCGGAAGGCGAGGAGGTGCATGTACTGCACGTCGATTGTTGGATAAGCCAGGAAGGTGCGAAGATTTTTATATGTGTGCTAATCTATTACTAAATACTCATTTTCCCGTCAGGACTGCTTTTGCAGGAGGGAGATAGATATGGCAGAGAATAACGAGAACTTGTCGAAGTTCCTAGACGAGAACAAGGGAAAGAGGAAGTTCAAGCAGAGCGTCGAGCTCGCAATAAACTTCAAGGGCCTTGACTTCTCAAAGCAGGACAACAGGATAAACCTTGAGATAATACTGCCCAACGGAAAGGGCAAGGTAAGGAAGATCGGGCTCTTCGCGAGCGACAAGGGTCTGATAGCAGAGGCGGAGAAGAACGGCATAGAAATATTCAGGGACACCGACATACCGGCCATAGTGGCGGACAGCACAAGGCTGTCCTCGTTGCTCGACTACGAGTTGATAGCGCAGCCTAATCTCATGCCCATCATCGCGAAGAACATGGGTCAGTTCCTCGGACCGAGGAACCGGATGCCCAAGCCGTTGCTAGGCAACATAAACGTGGCAAACATAGTCAACGAGCTCAACAGGCGCATAGTCATAAGGAACAAGGGAAAGAATCTCCCGACGGTGCACTGCATAGTCGGAAGCGAGGACATGGACGCTGATAAGATAGGCAGGAACGTCAATGAGGTGCTCGACAGCATCAACAAGAAGGTTGGAGCAAATCACATACGCTCCGTTTACCTTAAGCTGACCATGAGCAAGCCGCTGAGGCTGCAGTAGGGTGGCATTTATGCAGAAGAATGAAAAGGTAGAATTCGTAAAGAGGCTCTCTAAGGAGCTCAAGGAGTACAAGACGTGCGCGGTCATGGAGACCGGCGCAACTCCTGACAAGCTCGTGCAGAAGGTCAGAAACCAGCTCAAGCCCGACGCGAAATTCGTCGTGGCTAGGAAGACGCTGCTGCTCAGGGCCATCGGGGACGATGCCAACCTTAAGAGGCTTGTCGAGCACGTCAACGGCAACGTTGCGCTCATACTCACGAACAAGGATCCTTCTGAAATAAACGAGATAGTAGCCGCGAACAGGATGAGGATGGCGGCAAAGCCCAACCAGGTATCCCCGTCGGACATACACGTCGAGGCTGGAGAAACGACAATAGCCCCGGGACAGGCGGTCACTGACCTAAAGGCCGCGGGCATAGACGTCCAGATACAGAAGGGCAAGGTGGTGATATCAAAGAGCAAGGTGCTCGTCGCGAAGGGCGCGAAGGTCACCACGCCAATATCGAAGGCGTTAAAGATGCTTGACGTGATGCCGTTCGAGGCAGGCACAAAGCTTCGCGCAGCACTGAACAACGGGCTGCTGTTCACAGAGCAGGCGCTCGGAGTGGATAGGGCATTTGTTGAGCGCGAGGTCGCTGCGGACTTCCTGCAGGCGCACGTGCTCAGCACCGAGATTGGCTTCGTCACAGAGTACAACGCACCGGACATGATCAAGAAGGCTTACATCTCGGCGATAGGCCTCGGAGTAGACAGGGGCATATACGAGCCAGAGATAGTCGAGAAGCTGCTCGCAAAGGCAGTGCTCGAGGCGATACAGGCCAACTCCGCAGTCAAGCCTTCCGAGGAAAGTGCTAAATAGGTGCGAGTGCAATAGCAAAATGCTTAAGAGAGGTAAAAAACATGGAGTACATATATGCTGCTCTACTGCTTAATGCAGCAGGCAAGGAAATAAACGAGAAGAACCTGGCAGACGTAGTCAAGGCTGCGGGAGCAACACCGGACGAGGCCATGGCCAAGTCGGTAGCGAATTCGCTGAAGGGCGTGGACATAAAGGAAGTGATAAAGAACGCCCAGAACGTCAGCGTTGCTGCTCCGGCCGCCGCACACGCAGCACCCGCTGGCGAGGCCAAGAAGAAGGAGGAGGCCAAGGAAGAGAAGGTCAGCGAGGAAGAGGCTGCGGGAGGACTCGCAAGCCTGTTCGGCTGATTTCGGCGTAGGTTCTATATCCTTGCGCGCTGCTCTTGCGGCGCGCGTATTTTTTATAACCCCCCAGCCTTGGGCATGTCCGTTCAAGCGCTGATAGTCGGATAACACGCGTCGTTGACAGCATTTATAAACATTTATTCGGATATAAATCTGGTTTGGTGTAGATATGCAGGTTTATGTGGAAAAGCCAAAGTGTACGGGATGTGCACACTGTTTCGACGTGTGCCCGGTAGCAGTCTTCCAGATGCACGACCGCGCCTCCCCTGACGTTAATTCTGATGCCGCTCCTGCCGAATGGCAGTGGAAGGGCGAGCATCTCCCAGAAGTGACAGCCAAGTGGGGCAACGTGCAGGATGGCCACCACCACTTCGCCGAGAAGTTCGAGGGTGGAAGCGGCGGGATATCCGTTGCGGTTAACGGGCCTTCCTGCATACTCTGCCAGGCGTGCCTGATAGAGTGTGAGGGCGAGTGTATCGTCATAACGGACGACAGCGGCAACACGTACCGCTCGGTATACAAATAATGCCAAGTTGCGTAAAACGTTGATCTAGCGTTAGCGCCGTTCATGCTAAGCGAATGCCTTGGACGTCAGTTCTGCAGGAGGGAGTGCGCCAGACGCACCGATGCGCATCAAATCTTGAAGATTCACGCGGTGACGTTTGACATGAACGCGCTCAGGAATTGTTCCGCCTGGCTGCGAAGCGCAGTATCATTGATGCTGCCTATAGGACCCCAGGAGCCGAATTGTAGTTCTTGGCCACCGTACATTCCGGTAACGAAGTACCAGTAAAGGTCCGGCTTCTTGCCCACGTAATTGTTGCTCGTCAGGTTAAGCCCCGCATTGGTAAAATTTGACAGCAGGTACTCGTGCAGCAGCATACCCTTGTAGCCGAACGTGCCATAATGGTACGTTGAGTTTGAGAACACGCTATACAGGGAGGATTCAGGGCACATTCCGGTCTGATTGACCTCAAGCGAGAACTCGCTTGCGTTTGATGCGTCTGGCGTGTACACCGCAACATACTGCGCAAATGGGAGGGACTGGTCTAATTTGGAGAAGTTTGAAGCCGAAGCCGATGATGTAACGTTCACTTCGGGCTGCGAAAACCACTTCAGGGACAGCAAACCGGTGCACGCCCCGCCTTTGTTGAATGGAGAATTCTGGTAGAGCGTGACTTGAGTCAGAGCGGACGCATTGTACGCGGATAGGAATGCGTTAGTGGCTGCTATCACGTTAGAGGTGTTTGTGGGGGCAGCAGTGGCAGCTATGGTCGTGGAGTACGTGGTCGTTGATGTTTTTGCATGGACCGATGGATTCGATGACGTGTACAGGTATAGCGCACCTATGGCCACGATTGCAAAAACGGCTACGATGGCGATATATAGCAGGTTGTGGTGTATGCCAACCGGCGTGGTTTCTAGAGGAGGAATCCGCTGTGCCGCGGGGCGTGTGGATTGTGCTGGTGGGGTTGGCACGCGGGATGCGGCACTTTGTTGTTCATCCTGATTTTGTGTGCTTTCCTTTTGGATATCTTCGGGTGTTATCTGATCGGGCATCTTCTCACGTATCGTTTTGTTTGTTTATCATGCTTTCATGTCAACCAACACGCCGTTCACCACGTACGTGTTGGTCGAATTGGTGTACACGTTGTACACGGCGAAGTCGCCGGTGCCGTATGTTATGCTATAAACTTCCACCCAGCTCTTGGTGGCAGGTTGGAACAGATACCAGCCGGGCTGGATCGCGGATGGATTGTCTATCCAACCGGTGTACGTGTCGTTCCTCACGTACATTGGCTGATCGAAAGGCGTCACGCCTATGTTGCCATTTATGTATTCGATCGCTGAGGCGTGGCTCTCAGTCACCAGTGACACGCGCAGCGCCTGCGTAGAGTTTGTCGCGGTGCTGTATCCCAGCACGTACTGGCCGGCAGATAATGCTGACACTGGTACTGAAGATCCGTCATAAAGCGTTACAGTATCATTCCCAAGCACGCAGCCGCCGCCGGATACGGTAGCGCTGTTGGTGGATTTTGTTGCAGAGTTTGTCGAATGAGTAGCGGCATTTGTAGAATGAGTAGCGGCATTTGTAGAATGAGTAGCGGCATTTGTAGAATGTGTAGCCCCATTAGTAACGCTGCTCGCGCCGTTTGTCACGCTGCTTGCGCCATTGGTTACGCTGCTGGCGCCATTGGTTACGCTGCTCGCGCCGTTGGTGACACTGCTCGCGCCGTTTGTCACGCTGCTGGCGGCGTTAGTCGCTGCGTTCGTTGCGGCATTGGTTGCCGCGTTGGTTGCGGCATTCGTTGCGGCGTTGGTGACTATTGTTGATACCGTAGACGTTGAAGTGGATGTGGACGTGCTGCTCGTTGATGTTGATGTGGAAGTAGAAGTTGATGACGTTGTCGATGTAGTTGTGGATGATATTGCGGAAGTGGATAATGAAGTTTGCTGTGATGACGCGGAATCGGTCACTGACGCACAATAGTAGTAGCTGCCGGAAGGTATTGAAAAGGAAGTCGATGTTGTTGACAGTCCGGAATTAGTGGCGACAACGCCGGTGTCGCTCGTACAGCTTGGTGACGAACCGGAATACAGGGTTGTGGAATATAGAGGGGTTCCGCCGCACCAGGACACGGTTATGGAGCTTCCGCTGGAGAATGACAATGATGGGGTGCAGAGCTGCAGGTTTACAGTAACTGCTGCTGGATTTGATGTTATGGTGAGTCGCGGACTTCCGGAATCTTCCGCCTTTAATTCTAAGTGATAAGTCCCTATCGGGGCGGAGGTCGAGACCGTGAAGGAACACGACGTGGATGTTGGAGATGCGCAGTCCACTGCGTTCGTAAACGAAGGCGTTGGTTCTGGAATCTCTTCCAGCCACTGGTACGTGTAAGGGGATGTCCCGCTGCTGGCGCCCGAATTGACGATTGTCACAGTCTGGCCCTGATCCATCACTTGCGATGATGGCGTTGGCTGGGGCACGTACAGCGCCCCGGGAAGTATTGTGGTTGTAAGAGACGATGTAGAAGTGGTTGTCGGAGATATCGGCGTGTATGACGCGGTTATTTGGCCGTTGCCAAGGGCATACGCTACAGTTGATTGCGAATGCGGATCTATCACGGTTATGTTGCTGTTCGATACCGACCACTCGCTGAACGCGTAGCCGGGAATGGACTGTGCGTACAGATCATAGTGTATGCCCTGCAGCATGCCGAGCTGCGTATTGGACGTGTACGGCACGCCCTGCACCATTATGCTGGCATTCGCAGGAGTTGTGAGGAGCGTTACGGCAAGGGCGATGCTGTGGTACGGAGCGGTGAATGCTGTGCCCGCACCGGAAGTGCTGTACAGATCCGCGCTTCCCGAGGTCTTGCTGTGTATCTGGTACTTCAGCGCGAAGGAGAGCGCCACTTGGGATCCGCTAGATGGCACGTACCCTGGCAGGGTAACGTTGCATATCGCGGTTCCGCCATTTGGCACGTCCACAGGATAGCACGTTCCATCGCTGCTTCCATTCACGAACGTTGAGGTAAGTATTATGGAATTTTCAGGCGTAGATATGTCTGTGCCAAGGTTGTTCAGGAATATCAGTGTCACCTTTGAGCCGGTGCTATTAGACATCAGTATCAGGTTCTGGCAGTTTATTCCAGGGCTGATGTAGCAGTAGGACTGCGAGTAGGTGTTGGCGCCCTTGGACAGCGTGAATATGGTTATGACAGAGATGAGGACAATTAATATCAGGAACGACCAGGAATAGGTAGAGATAAATTCAATTACCGATTGCGCTTTTCGTTTCTTCATCTGACCACAAAGGGTTAAAATTAAATGGACTACGAGGAATAAAAAGCTTCGCATGCTGCCTAATTGTTAGTAGGAACTTGACATCTACATTCAATCACCTCGTCAAATTCTAATTCATCACAGCTTGTATCGCAGAAGGTATGCGATAACGCAGGAAAACACATGTATCTTGGCCTTTTTCAGGCCAAAGAACCTGTTTGATTCAAGGCCGAAAACCCTCTTTAGTCTTGAAAAGACACGTTCCACAGACCACCTCTTTCCATATTCGGGATCTTCGGGATACTCTGTTTTACGCCATTTATTCCCGCTGAACGGTATGAGTGGTTTCAGATCATCGTCCCTCAGAGTTGTCCGTATCTTGGAGGAATGATATTCTTGACAAACCTTTTTGTGCAGAAGGGAGAAACACAATGGACATACCCATGACTATAAACTTACAGAAGATAGGACCTTTCATAAATTCAAATGCCAAGTTTCTGCCTAATTGGACGGGATATGGGATGGACTAACGCCGAAATAGGAAGTGGCGGATTTGGTATTGTAATTATGGACAGGTGGCGCCTACACCAGCCAGCACCACGTCACCGTTGCGGTACGACCGCACTTTCGGGGAGGTTAATTCGGATCGGCCCCTATAGAAGGACGATGAATAGATGAGCATCTCCCAGAAGTGACCGCCAGGTTAGCACATGGACGTAGTGCCATTTAATGGGAGCTATGCTGGGTTCACAGCATAAACCGCAATCACGTCATCTGATCCGGATCCAGTCACCGAAACAGAATATGAGCCGCTTGCAAGGGCAGGACAGACTGCGAAGTAGGATGTGCCGTATGCAGTCGACGAGCCCACTCCCTGGGATGTCTGCGCAGTGCATCCAGAAGGAATTGTGACAACCGAACATTCCTCGTTGGCACAGGCGACGCCTATCAGTACAAATGTCGTCTGCGACAGGGTGAATGATGACGAGATAGAACCGGACCCTGTTGTCGGCGAGTTGATCACCGAGAAGGATCCGACGTTACTCAGGCCTATTATAGACATCGCCTCGTCTGTGGCGGTAGATACCGTACACGTACTTGACGTCTGATGCCCCACCGAGCCGATGTTGTTTGTATTGTAGGTAACGTCATTTGTGAAACTCGTGGTTTCTGCATCCGGCGCCCAATTGCCCTGTGCGCAGAAGTATGTGGAGAAGGAGGTACTTGTCGCGGACACACCGGAGCATGCGGCTGTGCAGCTGTTCGCGCCGCCGTAAGGGATCTGTGTTATTACTGTCACACTCACTGCGGATGATGTTACCGATGTGGGTGTTGTTGCAGAGTCAGTGGTTTTGAGTTCAAACTGGTAGGTCCCGGTAACGGTTGATGTAGTTGTGCTGAATGAACAGGTAGTCGATGTAGGGGATGCGCAGTCTACCGCGTTTGTAAATGAAGTGGCACCAGGTGCCTCCTCCAACCACTGATACGAATAGGGAGATGTGCCGCCGGTGGCGCCCGAATCCGTGATTGTTGCGACAGAACCCTGTGCAATGCTCTGTGAGGAGGGGGACGGTGCCGCAATAGACAAAACAGAATTTACATATACGGCGGCCGTTGATAGGGAGATTCCAGAAATGGCAGGGCTTCCGGATGTAGTAGCCTGCAATTCAAAGTAGTACACGCCAGCAGTTGTGGATGTAGAAGTGGCAAATGTGCAGGTGGTCGTTGTAGGTGCAGCGCAGTTTGTTGCACCGGTAAATGAGGTCGCGCCAGGAGCCTTCTCGAGCCACTGATAGGTGTATGGTGACGTGCCGCCTGTGGCCCCCGAATCCGTGATTGTTGCGGTCTGGCCCTGATCCACATATTGTGCCGATGGGGACGGTGCAGGGATAGATAGCGAAGATATAGGATTCAGTGTGTACACAGTAATCACGTCATCTGATCCGGATCCAGTCACCGAAACAGAATATGAGCCGCTTGCAAGGGCAGGACAGACTGCGAAGTAGGATGTGCCGTATGCAGTCGACGAGCCCACTCCCTGGGATGTCTGCGCAGTGCATCCAGAAGGAATTGTGACAACCGAACATTCCTCGTTGGCACAGGCGACGCCTATCAGTACAAATGTCGTCTGCGACAGGGTGAATGATGACGAGATAGAACCGGACCCTGTTGTCGGCGAGTTGATCACCGAGAAGGATCCGACGTTACTCAGGCCTATTATAGACATCGCCTCGTCTGTGGCGGTAGATACCGTACACGTACTTGACGTCTGATGCCCCACCGAGCCGATGTTGTTTGTATTGTAGGTAACGTCATTTGTGAAACTCGTGGTTTCTGCATCCGGCGCCCAATTGCCCTGTGCGCAGAAGTATGTGGAGAAGGAGGTACTTGTCGCGGACACACCGGAGCATGCGGCTGTGCAGCTGTTCGCGCCGCCGTAAGATATTGGATATATGTAATACGCACTCTCCGTGATTACGGAATTTGTCGTAATTGTTGCAGGGTTTGAAGACCCGGAATAGCTGCCGGTGCCAGAACCAGTCCAGCTGCTAAAAGTTGCTCCAGAATCAGGCGTTGCCGTTATCGATACTGAAGTGCCTGAGGTGTATTCACTAGACGGGCAACCGCCACTGCTAATGGGGCTTGCGGATTCGGTGCCGCCAGAACCCGAAAGGGTCAGGGAGTAACAGGCAGCATAATTTGCAGTTTCAGTTATCGCAGAATCCATAGTTACAGTTGCAGGATTTGAAGACCCGGAATAGCTGCCGGTGCCAGAACCAGTCCAGCTGTTCAAAACGTACCCGGAAGAGGGAGTGGCAGTTATGGATACAGACGATCCCGCAGAGTAGGATCCAGAGGTGCAGCCGCCGCTGCTTGTTGGGTTAGCTGATTCCGTGCCGCCGGTACCGGAAAGCGTAAGCTGGTAGCACTGCAGCACGGTGACCGACGCGCTTGATGAGGTGATAGTCAACGGCGGGCTTTCCGAGTCTGTCACCTTTAGCTCGAATTGGTACGTTCCTGCTGCCGTAGAGCCGGTGGTGCTGAATGAACACGTGGTCGATGTTGGAGATGCGCAGTCAGCTGCGTCTGTGAAAGAAGTGGCGCCGGGAGCTTCCTCAAGCCATTGGTACGTGTAGGGGGACGTGCCGCCTGTGGCCCCCGAATCCGCGATTGTCGCGACGGAACCCTGCGTTACAGATTGTGAAGAAGGTGTCGGAGCGGGTAGGTACAAGGCACCGGGGATGATTGTGGTGGTAACGGAAGTTGTTGACTTGCTTGTCGGAGACGTTTGCGTGTATGACGCGGTTATCTGGCCGTTGCCCAGGGCGTATCCCGAAGTTGACTGCGAGTTAACGTTTAGTATAGTTATGTTGCTGCTGGAAGCGGACCAGCCGGTGAACGTGTAGCCGGGAATGGACTGTGCGTACAGGTTGTAGTGCAGTCCCTGCAGCATGTCGAGCTGCGTGTTGGATGTGTATGGCACGCCCTGCACCACCACGTTCGCACCCGTAGGAGTTGTGAGGAGCGTTACCTTCATCGAAATATCGTGGTATGGCGTGGTGAATGCTGTGCCTGTGCCGGAGGTGCTGTACAGGTCAGGTCCGCATACGGCCTTTGAGCATATCTCATACCTCAATGCAAATGAAAGGGCGACTTGCGAACCGGTCGAGGGGGAGTAACCCGGCATGGTGGTGTTGCATATCCCGACTCCGCCATTCGGAACGTATGAGGGATAGCACGCCCCTTCACTGCTGCCGTTCACGAAGAGGGATGTGAGCAGAAACGAATTTGATGCGGTGGAGATGTCGGTTCCGAGCTCGTTGATGAATATCAGCGTCGCCTTGGAACCTGTGCCGTTAGACATCAGTATGATGTTCTGGCAGTTTATCCCGGGGCTGATGTAGCAGTATGACTGCGAGTATGTGTTGGCGCCCTTGGTGAGCACGAACACCGTTATGACGGCTATAAGGACGATGAGTATCAGGAATGACCAGGAGTAGGTAGATATGAACTCGATAACAGACTGCATCTTGTGCTTGCCGCCTCCGAACCCAGCCAACTGCTAGCTTAATGACTCTAAGGAATAAAAGGGTATGCGTTATAGTACTGGAGCACCGGGGGCTTATGAAGAGTCAGGATACCTTCACGGATATGGTGCCGTATACAAGTGTGGGATACCCGGTCAGATAGTTCGCATACCTGAGTGCGATGTTTCCACGGTACACGCTGCCGGTCGGACCGGAGAAGGCGTTGTTCTTGCTGTCATAGCACTGCTCCGTGAGCGTGGCGCTGTGTCCGGACTGGATCTCCCCGCTCTGTATGGTAGTGAATGTGGGAGTTGCATTCGCCGTGCACGAGAACGCAGTTATGTTTATCGGATTTCCGGTAGTCTGCAGTATCGTAAGCGTTAGCGTTCCGTCAGGCTGAATTACGTAGTTTGTGCATGCGAGATTGGAGTTCAGCGTGCAATAGATAGGATTGTTACCGAAGATGCCGAACTCGTACAGCGCGGCTAGAGCTACAGCAACAAGCATTATCATCCAACCATAGGTAGAGAGATACTCAAGCGCGCTCTGCAGGCGCATGCCGTTGCGGGTTTGGCGCATGATCCTCATTAGCGCCGCCAATGTTTATATAGCAGCATGGATCACGGAGGGGTCTGCAGGTGTGCTGGCACTGCGCTTGCGCCAATGAATATGGCAAGCAGGCTTGCGAACAGGAGGAATACGGCAAACAGTGTCACAACGGTCTCCCAGCCCTGCCATTTCTTCCCGGCGGCCTTGCCCTGCGTTCCATCGAATATAAGAGACACCGGATAACCGAGTATGCCGGCGAGGCCAAACAGGGAGTACATGCCCAACAGTGCTATCGGAGCCTGGGTCATTCCAAGCCCGTATCCGTAATATCCGTATATCAGCGCCATGAAGCCGATGAATAGGCCGAAGATGCCCATGTACTGCAGCTTGTTCTTGGTGTGCAGCGTGAGCGACAGGCCTAGCAGGAAGAATCCCCAGAGGGGGTAAAGGTCATAGAAGAGTATGTTGTAGCTTCCTGGGAGCGGCCACGCGAACTGTCCGAAGAGCCCGGTTATCGCTATGTAAGCCCCGAGCATCGCGAGCGGTATCTTGGACTGCTGCATTGCGGGCCTTGCGTCCATGCCCTTCCTCTTTAGCAGGCAGCTCTGCACCGCGACATAGAAGATGAGCAGGCCGGAGAATCCCAGTGCGAACAGCTCTGATGTCAATATGTCTATGTAGATCGACATTTTACCACACGGATATACATGAAACGCATATATTTTTAAATGGTGGTTGGGCTGCCGGGCCCCGCGTCCGCGGCGAGTTGCAGCGGCTTGGGCGAGGGCATGCGCGGCAGCGAGAGTATTTTAAGCTTTTCAAGCGTTAGAGCTAGCAACGGTGGGCGCCGGATGAAACTGCAATCTGCAATAGAGTTCCTGACAACCTACGGATTCGTGCTTATAATCATAGCGGCGTTGATATCGCTGGTGTTCCTTGTTGTCGGATCGGCCAGAACGGAGATACCGTCAGCTTGCGCATCCTTCGGCGGCCTTGACTGCAACTTCCTTAGCTTTTACTCCAATGTTTCCAGTAGGTATTCCGTAGTGACCCTGTCATTAAGCAACTCTGAAAGCGTACCGATAAACATAACCAACTTCACAGTGCAGTACCGTAGCAGCTCCGCCGCGGGCATGTGCACGCCGAACTTCGCGTACCCTGGACAAATCGTGATATGCATGGCAGAGTTTGATGGAGTGAGTCAGGAAGGCCTTAATGTGAACGGGTACTACTCGATAGGCGCGCGGTTCTGCAACAGCGCCCTTTCTGGCATAAGCGCGGCCAACTGCACGCAACCTGTTACTTACAGAGGATCATTCTTCTCTGAGGTCACTGGACAGTTCTCACAGCCATTCGGCGTCACAGTTGCAACAATAGGCGCGAACACGGTGCAGTTCTCTCCTTATTCCGACATATCTCCAATCTTCCTGCCTTCCGGATACACGATAGTGCAGAACGGCGACTTCGTGACGTACAACCCGATCGGCAGAGCGGCATACTCGTTCGGTGCAACATCTTACCAAGGGACAACTTACCTCGGCACTAACACGGTGGGATTCCCGCAGACCTTGGACATGCTCAATGCGACCCCTTCCTGCAGTGCGCCTTACAATTCGGTATTCTCATACGCGTACACCACGCTCTACGTGCCGAGTGGCGATTCCGCGCCCAGCATCTACACCACAGGACCGATGGAGGTGTACTACAGGAAGTCTAACGCCGCTTCGTGG
This sequence comes from Microcaldota archaeon, assembly GCA_021810685.1. Next base: position 21,698 of record JAJZII010000001.1, on the reverse strand, counting down.
ACAGGCGGTTTTGGAGGCACGGCATGGAAGTCGCAATCGGCGGCAACGCAGTACACTGCGAACGCGGCCCTTGGAGCAGGAATGTACAGCGTAGCCATCGCATGGACGGGGGATTGCGGACAGGGTCTCCAGGCCTTCAACATCTCGTAACAGGCATGCATCGGGCAGGCTGCCGTCAGGTAGAGTTTTAAATTACATTTGCAATAGGGTAACGGTTAGTTATGAGGTACGGAAGCACAAACCGAGTGAGAGAAGGCAGTGGCGTGCGGCGGGACAGCAAACTGCAATCGGCAATGGAGTACCTTATGACGTATGGCTGGGCCATACTCGTCATCGCCGTTGTGCTTGGAGTGCTGTATTCGCTTGGCATATTCAGCCCGTCAAGCTTTGCGCCGAAGGCGCAGCCCGGATCCTGCCAGGTGTTCAGGCCGAACGGCCCGGGCACAAGCTACGACCTGAATCTCGAGGGCACGTGCACGGGACAAGTGCCGCGGTACGTCGCCAGCATGTCAGGATGCAGCGGCTGCGGGAACGTGAATGGATCCCGGGTGCTCATCTCTGCGCCGAACTTCCCGACGTCCATGGGCAATTTCACGATATTCGCGTGGCTTAATCCGACATCGGGCCAGTGCAGCGAGCCGGTGTTCGGGTCTGTACGAGACACGTACGGCACGGCAAATGCAGGAGCGATGCTCTCTCTGGTCAATGGGGCTCCCGCGCTACAGGTTAGCGGATACTCCTACAGATTTTATGGAACCACGGCAATGACATTGAATTCGTGGAGCCAGGTGGCTGCAACCTACTCCCTGGGAAACGTGGCAATATACGTAAACGGCAAGCAGACGGACTCCGGGAACATTGGCGTGAGTCCTGCGACGTTCGATGCTGCGATGCCCAATTTGGCCGTGGGCTATGACAACCAGACCATATGGTGCAGCGGAACCATGTCGCACCTGACGGGCCAGATATCAAACGTGCAATTCTACAACGCCTCGCTATCCGCAAATGAGGTAAGCGCTTTATACGCCGAAGGCATTGGTGGTGCACCGGTGAAACTGCAGAGCCTTCTCGGATGGTGGCCCCTCAACGGAAACGCCAACGATTATTCCGGAAACAACAATGACGGAGTGGCGTCTAACACCACGTTCATAGGCAACATCCAGACATGAATCCCTGCAGTCATATGACCGCTATGTCGCCGAAGTTCTTCAATTGCGTGCCGGCATCGTCCTGAGAGTTGAATATCTCTATCTTCACGCCCTTCCTGTCAGCCAGATCCAGCACGTCCCGGTACTCGACCACGTTCAGCACGGAGTCGTTAACCAGTATCCGCTCCGGCCGGGTTTCGCTTAGCGCAACTGCCACCCCGGCAAGGCCGTAGCGCGCGGAGAGCGTTCGTAGCTTCATCATGAACGTGTTGAGGTACTCGAACTCCTTCCGGACGTGTTCGCTCTCAAGGAGCGAAGATACGGTTGCGCTTCGCATGACCTCGCGGATCCCGGAGCGCTCGGCATCACTGCACGCGGCGTAATAGAGCCGCTTCTTCACCGCAACATTGTTGTCGGTTATGTACCGTTTTATATCGTCCTTTGTGAATCCTGGGCCAGCGAGGATGACTATGTCAACGGACATGTTTTCCAGCGTCTTTATTATCTCAACGAAGTACGTTGAGCGCTGCTTCTCATAGTCCTTCTCCTTCATCCTCTTGCTCAGGTGACTGTATATCTCTGCGGTCATGTCTATACCATAACCGCGAATGTAGGACACGAGAGCCTTCTCGTCGTCCAGCACGATGATGCCGAGGCGCGGCCTCTTGGCGTCAATCTCTGCCTGCTTCAGCCGTTTTACTATGTAATCCTTCCACGCTGGTTTTATTACGTCTATTACGTCACCGGCGGCGACATTGATGGTGTGGTAGCTGCCAACGCTGACGAATTCCGACGGCCTGCCGTGGCGTATGATGCCAATTAGCCGCAATCTTCCGGCACTGCGATCTATCTCGACCTTGTCCAGCGCTATGCCCACGAATATCTCCTTCTGTTCGCCGACGTCGGTTTCGCTCGCCTTGAACCTCCTGTAGCTCTTTGCCTCTACAACATCCCCAGCAGATATTATTGTGGCGAGCAGGTAGAGGTCATCGAAGGACTCTGGCTCCAGCTTCATCGCATTTGATATCTGGTTGAAGCGGATAATTCGCATGGAAACCAATCTCTATTCTCTGGAAAGCATTAAAAGATGCTATGAGAAATAGACTGCATGATGGAATTTGCGCCGGTGCTGCTTTCGGCCACCGGCCTCCTTGGAAGCATAGAGACGGCCGCTATGGCCATGCTTAAGGAGTACACGTACGCGGGCATATTCGTCCTGATGGTGCTGGAATCCGCATCGCTCCCAATACCGAGTGAGGTGATACTTCCGGCAGCAGGTGCCCTTGCGGACAGGGGCGTGATAAACATATACCTGGCCTTCGCCGTGTCGGTGGTAGGCAGCATGATAGGGATATGGATAGACTACTTCGTGGCGTACTTCGTTGGGAAAGACGTTGTCTACAAGCATCTCAACGCGTTCAGGGTAAGGAAGGAGACGATTGACGGTTTCGACTCGTGGTTCAGGGAGAACGGGCCTTTTGCGGTTTTCATATCCAGGCTCGTTCCGGTAATAAGGGGATTGATAAGCTTTCCTGCTGGTTTCGCTCAGATGGACAAGCGTCGGTTCTTCCTTTACTCGCTTGCCGGGACTCTCGCCTGGGACGCACTCCTCATGACCTTTGGTTACTACGCGATACAGGTGAAAAGCCTGCCACTGCTCGTTTCCCTGATTGCCGCGTTCATACTTGTGCTGTATCTGGTTTACGTAACAGGGATGAGGAAGGTTTCAAAACGGGCAAGGCTCTGAGCAGGCGCGGGATCATCTTGCTTCATAGGAGGTGCGACAGAGCGACAAGTGCGGCACCGATGAAAAGGACTAACGGTATCATGGCGCTTTGCCGTTGCACATCGGCAATCGCTTCGGGAACCGAAAGGCGCTGATGCGCAGATGGGATCGCTGCACCGCAGTACGCGCTTATTGCCACGCTGTCGCGCACTTGCCATTTCAGTTCGCGAACAGATAATCGTTGCGCCCGATCGGCAATTACGGACGCTTCTGAACCGATGCGTTCTGGCATATTGTCATTGACACTGCGCTCTCCGCGCAACGCCACTTCCGAGCGGATTGTAGAGCCGGCCGCGCTGGCGCTTGCAGCAACGCGCCCTTGCACGGGTCCGACGATTGTTGCAAACGCAGGAGAGCGAACCGTTGGCGGTTCCACGGCCGTGGATGGCGCGCTTTTGTTCGTGCGCCCCGCAGGCATTGTGTAGACTGCGATCCTTTCCGGAGTCGTCTCGTGCTTTAGGCCGTGTGCGGATTCTTCAGGCATCGAAGCGGCGATGTTTGACGCGATGCCTCGCACGGCTTGCGCGGGCCGCCTTTCTTCTATAGTGAATCGCGGCGTTCGCAGCGATGTGACATTGCGGGTTGCCGTTTCTCCATCGATTTTGTTTTGCTGCTGCGATGGTCCGCCATATTCGCCTTCATGCAAGACGCCTTGCGGAATCCGGAGAGGCTGCACGTGGCCTGCAGCAGCATCACTTGCCGCGATTTTAAAATCCGCCTTCAGATGGAAACGCTCTGGAACATGCAGATCGGCCTTTGCCGGGGTTTCGTTTGTTGCGATTTTCAAATCCGTGTTCGCATTGCTTGTCTGAGCGTGGGCGCCTTTACTCACGGCGATTGCCGGGGGGAGGTCCTGGTGCGCCGCCCGTGTTACGAATGCCGCCGTGTCCGCGCCAGCGCCCGCAAACACGCCATGGTATTCCATGCCCGATCGTGAAGGAGGAGACGCTGCTGCGGTCCTTGCGCACTGCAGCGGGAAGTGTGCTGCGTGTGCCTGCACGGGTTCGGGAGCCGTATTCGGCTCAGATGCAGCGTTATTGGCGATCGCAGTGGTGAAGGACGGGAACATTTTTGCATGCGGCGGTGCGAACGAGTGCGTTTCGGCTTGTGGGATGACGCCTATGGGCACGTCGAACCGGAATCTCGCCGTTGCTCCTTCGGGTGTGGCACTTGCGAGAAATTGTGGCACTACGGTATCGGCATGCCCGTCCAAAATGGCCGCGCCTGTGACGGCACGGACGGATAGCCGCGAGGCGCCGGTGCGCTCTGGCCAGAAACCATGGCCGGCAAGCACAATGGGCACGTGCTCAGCACCGCCATTATCAGTAACTTGCAGTGTTTGTTGGCCGCATGGGAAGCTGTCCGTCAGCGTTCGGGACGGCAAAGTGGCATCATTTTTCTGCGCGAGGTGCCCGGATGTTTCCACGGCCTTCAGAGCGACGTGCATGGCGCCATGATTCGCAACGCTTTCCTGGCGGGAGATGCCCGCACTTTCGGGTCCCCTGGAATTAATCCCGTGGGTTTGCGGATGTGCTGTCAGTCGCATTGCAAACCGTGTCAGGCTTGTCCGGACACGCTCCGCGCCGTGTTGAATGGCACTTGCCTGAAGGGTGTATGGCACGCGCACCGGCGTGTGCCGATCCGAGACGAATACGCTGCCGAACAGGTATGGCAGTGAGAATTGCGCGTGGCCCTGAACGTCTGGAACGGACGAGTGTGTTGATGGGATTGGAGCGGTGCGGTCCGGTTGCAGCATCGCTGCCGGGCCGGATTGCGCATCGTAAGCGTGTGAACCCGCTGCGTTGTTTCGGCTGTGCGGGGCGTATCCCAGCCCGTCGGCGTTGTTGCCCGGCATCCTTGAAAGGAATGCCATTACCTCGCCACTAACCCCGCTGTTGAAAAACGTCATGCCCGCGGCGGAGAGGGATGCCGTAACCCGTTTCGAGAGCAGGCCTCCGCCGAAAACCCCGACGTTGCCCATCCCGTTTGCTTTTATCAGTGCAAGCAGTCCGGCCGCTGTGTCGGCCGACGCGTCGCCCGTGAAGCTAAGGCCTATGAACGATGCGCTGTGCAGCGCCGCGGCCCCGAGTATCGCGCCTGGCGAGGCCATGTCGCCAACGTATATGGCGTTTGCACCGCTTGCGAGCAGGTACTGGAATGCAAGCTTCGCGCCCCGGTCATGGCCTCCCTCCTCCAGATTGGCCACTATCGTAACAGGCTGTGACAGCGCAGTTGCGTCAGATGCGCGTGCGATGTCCTTCCATACGTCGAGCCGTCCGTTGCTCAGGCCCGACATCACGCGCTCGGACGTGAGCCGCCGTGTCATGCGCGGAAGCATCCATAGCGCTGAAAGATAGTCGATGCCTGTCCGAGGATCCAGTGAATCGATGAAGCCCATGAATCTCTCCCCTGTGAGAAGCCCGGGAAGATTTGTTGCGCCGATAGCGTTGAACAGTTCTCCGGCAAGGCGCGCGTTTCTCCTCGCGATGTCGGCTATCCTTCCGTCAATGACTTCGGGGCGCAGCAGCGCGTCTGCATTTCCGGTGCTCCCTATGGCGTATAACAGCTCGCTTGCCGCCTCCGAACCCAGCCCGCCTAGGAAATCCTGCACTTCCTTGGTGAATATACGCGGATCGGTTAGAGCAACATCGTTTCCGGTAAGCCGTATCTCGTACAGAAGTGCGCTGGCGATGTAGGTGTCCATGCTTTGAAGCGATGACAGCGTTTCAGGCCGCGCGAGGTTGCCGAACCGTCCGCCTGACAGAGTTATTAGGAATTCTGCTGCGACAAGAGGGTCCAGCGCGCCGACCATCGTGGCCATTGACTTCACATTCTCCGGGCTGGCCTGCCGGGACATTTTTTCGGAAAGTATCGGTATCGAATTTGCAGCGACAAACGCGCGGGACCTGGCGCGCAGGAACGTCTCCGCTGCTGACAGGTTGCCATCCTGCGCGGCCGCATCCTGGAAGCCGGAGAACCCAGAAGTCGCCTTGCAGAAGAAATTGTCGAGATGTCGGGCGAGGCGCTGCGGGGTGTCGTGGCGCATGACAACTTCGAGATCTGCGCGGTTAAGCGCGAACCTCCGGCCCGTTTGTTGCCCGTTCAATGTTCTTCCCCGCATGAATTCCGCCCGCATGGTTTTTAGCGACAACTGCGAATCGGATGCCGCATCAAGGCCACACCCACTTCACACGTAAAGACACAACATGTAGTGTGCCACTGATATTTTGCCACAATTTATTGTGTATCGCGCATGGGACATTATAAAACTTCTGCGGCGGGGCGTGATAGTGCCGTACAGGCCCTTTATGAAAGGAAAAGATTTGCGGGCGGAAACGCGCGCCTTTGCGCCGGCAGCCTGCGCGCGAGGATCACTCTCGCGGGGCTATTATGTAGTTCTTCACTATCTTGATTACCTGGTCGATAGCACGCTTTATGTCCGCTTCGGTCTTCGCGCCGGTGCATATTATCTTTCCGTTCTTGAACAGCAGGAGTGCTGTCTTCGGGTCGTGGATCTTGCATATAGCTCCGGGGAACTGCTCAGGCTCGTAATCGACGTCGGAGGATGCCTTAGCTATGCCGTAAAGGTCGAGCTCGACTCCGAGGTCTGCGCTCGCCACTATGTTTTCAATCTTGAACTCAGGGTGCAGGCTGACTTTTTTGCCAGCGGATTTAGACTCTTTTGCCATTTCTATCAACCAAGCCTTCGCTATTTAAATGCAAGTGAAAGGTATTTATATATTTATATGTAAGTACTATTTGCAATTTCTGGCGCTTAGGTGCATTCTTGGCACCGGCTGCGCACATTGTCGTAAATATCGGTGAAGAGATGAGCAAGCGTTCACACGGACTGTTCTCTGGTAGGACCAGGCACCTGTCCAGACACAACAAGGTATCCAGGACCGGACTTACCAGGCTGATCAACAAGTTTGAGGCTGGGGACAAGGTAGTGATATCCCCTATGGGCAACTTCAGGAACATACCGCACCCGAGATACAGGGGGAGGATAGCCACGGTGCTCGAGAGCAGGGGCAAGGCTTATGTGGTACAGATAAACATCTCCAAGTCCATGAAGAGGAGCCTGGTGGTCCCGCAGGAACACCTGAAAAGGATACCCAAGGCCTGAACGGACTTTTCGTGTCAACGTCTTTTAGCTGAAAATGCGTGCGGTTCAGCGTAGCGCGTGCGTTATTTGATTAGGCATGTGTGGGCATTTGGATTAAATGGAGCCAACTGTGATGCCGGATCAGTGTATGTGGCCCAGCGACGGAGGCCTTGTGAGCAGGTAAAACCTGCTCTCTCCCTTCAGCTCCATTATGACGCGTTCAACCACCAGCTTTGCGGGATCCTGGAGCAGTGACACCCTGTCAGCTATGTCCTGGAAGCTCTCAAACTGCTTCTCGTCCCTCGCCTCGAGTATGGCCGCGAGATGCTTCTTGCCTATGTTCGGCAGGAGCTCCAGCGAGTGCATGCGTATGTTTAGCGAGCCGGCGTTATTGAAGAACGTTACGAACTTAGCCTCATGCTTCTTGACTATCTCGTACACCGCGTTGGGAAGCTCCTTCTTCGCCCCCTCGGTGAGGTCCTGGTAGTTGAGTCTGCTCTTTATTAGGGATATCTTGTCGCGCTCCCCTTTCCCTATGTACACGGTCTCGCCGACCGCCATCGCGTTCCCCTTCGGCACCGCTTCGAGGAGCGTAAACTTGTTGTCGCCTATCAGCTGCACGAGCGGCTCCGCCCTTGCAGAAGAGGACCTGCCTATCGGTAGATAATCGAGCACTATCGCATGCTCTTCAAGATCCTCCCTTCTTTGTTCGTGCTCCTCGGCAGGCATTTGAAACCACGGTTAAATATTCACTGGTACGACTTGATTATCTCGGCTATCTTGTTGACAGTCTCGTCGTCAAACATCTTCCTCTCGATGACTAGCACGTGCTTTATCTGCATGGGCTCTGTTGGCATGAGCTCCACCATCTTCGCAGAGGTCTTTTCGGAAATTCCAAGGGCGGCGATCTCTGACATCGCCTTCTTTGCATCGGAAAGGCTGATCTTGGAGAACTTCTTTGAGTAGTCCTGCATCACCTCCTGCTCGTAGCCTATCTCTCCTGCCTTTCTCCTCTCCTCAAGTATCTCAAGAACTTCCGGCATTGTCGCTACCCTTGTCTCAAGCTTGCTCTTTCCTATCATGCGTTCACCGAATGCTATAATATGAGATACTCTTTATTTTAAGCTTTTCTGTCCCATAACTATCGGTGCTGCCTTGGACGCGCATTCCGCTTACCAGAAGATACTCACAGAGATGAAAAAGCATATCGCAGGCAAGGAGGAGACGCTCGAGCTGATGTTCATAACTGTAGTGGCGAACGGCCACGCGCTGCTTGAGGGGGTTCCCGGAGTTGCCAAGACCACGATGTGCAAGACCATGGCAGAGGCCATGGAGGCGGATTTCAAGAGGATACAGGGCACGCCGGACCTGGTGCCCTCGGACATAGTCGGAAACAGCTACCTTGACGAGCATAACGAGGTCAGGTTCAGGAAGGGGCCGGTCTTCACCAACATACTTCTCGTGGACGAGCTGAACAGAGCTCCGCCAAAGACCATGAGCGCACTTCTCGAAACCCTTGAGGAGAAACAGGTGACCGCGGCTGGAATGGAGATGCCGCTGCCGAACCCGTTCATAGCATTCGCTACGCAGAATCCCCTCAGGATAGAAGGCACAGAGCCGATACCGAAGGTGCTCGCGGACAGGTTCATAGTCAAGATAGACGTGGACTATCCGGGCATGGAGGACGAGATGACCATGATACGCATAAAGGAGCGTGAGGAGAGCGTGCAGACACAGAAGGTGCTCAACACTGCGGACATACTGGGCATGCAGGAGGACGCAAAGAAGGTGTACATGTCAGATGATATAGTAAGCGCGATAGCGAAGCTGGTCAATGCCACGCGGTCTGAGATTCACACCGTTATGGGCGCTAGCCCGAGGGCGGACATCGCACTGATGAAGACTGCGAAGGCAAAGGCCTTAATTGAGGGTAGGAAGGAGGTCACGCTTGACGATATAAAGTTCCTCGCCGGGCCGGTGCTCAGCCACAGAATAAGTGTGAGGTCTACTGGAGGCATCGGCGTGCGCGGCGTGGTGAACGGCATACTTGCCACGATGAAGTTCTGAGCACAGGGCTGCGGGCGTTACTTTTATGAAGATTTTGCAAAAGGTATTTAAACCGGAATTTTGCGCTTAAGAAAAGTATTTAAACGACCGAAATCCATAGGCTTACCGTATTCTGGACACACGCGTGCCCGCAATTAAAGGTTGGAGAGAATGGAAATTTTGAATGGCCTGAATAGGGTTTATTACACGATAATTGCAGCGGCCCTGGGAATAACGCTCGTGTCAGCTTCGGCGTCAACGCCCACCGTAATGCAGCAGGTGACCACGCTTACCGCAAGCCTTTGCGGGATAGTCGCGTCGCTGCGCGCAGTTATAGGCGTTCTCGCGCTTCTGCTCTTCATAGCTGGAGGCACGATGTACGCTGGTGCGCACATGCTCCCTGCCGCTGGAAACCTGAGGGGAAACCTGCAGGGATGGTCCATGGGAATGATAATGGGAGGCGTGGTGGGGATAATACTCGTGCTCATAGCCCCTTACATACTCAACATGATAATAGGCATAGGCGGCGGCGCGGCGAGCGGCATCGTGACATGCAGCCCATGAAGACGTAGACGAATGGAAGACGTACTCGGAGGAAATGTATTTAAATGGAATGCAATCATGTATAAATCGGCTGTTTGGCATATCATTACGCTGAATAGGGAGATGAAATGAATATTGTGAAAAACCTGAAGTTGCTGTACTACGCATTTGTGGTAGTAGGCTTGTTTGCAACGCTAGTAAGTGCGACGACGACAGTTCCGAACCAGGCGTCCACGCTCTCGGCGAGCTTGTGTGGCATAGTTAGTTCCATAAGAACCGTGATAGGAGTCCTCGCGCTGTTGCTGTTCATAGCAGGAGGCAGCCTGTACGCTGGTGCGCACATGCTCCCTGCCGCTGGAAACCTGAGGGGAAACCTGCAGGGATGGTCCATGGGAATGATAATGGGAGGCATAGTTGGGATAATACTCGTGCTTCTTGCACCGTACCTTGTTGGTATGATAATCAACCTTGGTGGAACGAGCTCAGGCATACAGGCACCGAGCTGCGGTTGAATATACGATAAGATAGGTAAACCGGTGCCGCCTTTTTGGCGGCACCCTATTTTTGTTTTAAGTGCAACGGATAGTGCCTACGCACGCACGGGTAAAACGCATGTCATTTGACAAGCAACGGAATCTAGTTTTTTACATAACGCTAATCTCGTTCATATTCGGCATGTACGTAACAATAGGGGAATATCCCGGACCATCACCGCTTTATGATGCTACGGCCGCGGCGGCCCAGCTTGTTGGAATAGGATATTTCATTGCGCACGCCCTTCTTGCGGATGACGCATCGAAGTCGGGACGCACGGGCCGTTTGATGGCATTCGACGTGCTGCTCCCCATACTGCTCACCGCAATAAATACCGCGTTGATACTTGCGTGGATATCTTCATTGCCATACTTCGGGATAGTCGCAGTGATGGGCACCATGCGTACAGTCGGAGTATATCTGCTGTTCCTGCTCATGCCGTTGTTTTTGGTGATTGCTGGCACGTACTTCGCGAAGTTCAGGAAAAGATATGCGATTGGCATGGCGCTGATTGTCGCAGCGCTTGCAATCTCGATAGTATATTTTTACGCTTTCGTAACTTACTTCCAGACAGGAGACGAGATATACATAAGCCTGATGAGCGTGAATGCCCTCGTCTCCGGACATAACCCATACACGATGTCATTCGCCAGCGACCTGTATGGCGTATTCGGAAGGATAGGGGGCACGGCCACAACGGGCAATGCGCTCGTTGGAACGCCAAATTATCCGGCGCTGTATTTCATGCTCTCTGCACCGTTCTATTTCGTCTCACAGCAGACACTGCACAACGTAGGGTATATAGACATGAAACTCGAAACCGCAGTTTTCTTCTTCGCGCTACTGCTGGGTTTGGCATGGCTCTCGGATAGGAAGAGGCTATTCGAATTCCGGTTCGGTTTCGTAGCGGCGTTCGCATTTATGTTGGCGTCGGTGGCCAGCCCGGTGAATTACGTTATGCTGCTTTTCCTAATACTGGCGTATGTGGGCATGGACAGTAGATACGCTTTTTTACCCCTCGGCCTCGCAATATCGGTACAGGAAGAGGTATGGATACCGGCGGCCTTGCTGCTCCTGTACGCAATAAACAGGGACAGAAACCGTGGGATTAGAATGCTTGTTGGAACGGCCGTCGTGTTCATCGTGATAAACGGGGCATTCGTGTACATGAGCCCTTACGCGTTTTTCAGGGACGTGTTTTCGCCGATGGGGAGCCTCCTGCCTTTTGGGACCACGGCAATAGGTTCCGCAATACTTCTGCTGTACCACGTCCCCATAGATGCATCGGCGTTCATTTTCGCGATTGCGGCGTGCCTTTCTGCAACACTGCTGCTTTATTGGAACAGGAAAGAGCTCATTCCGATCCTGAGCATGCTCCCAATGGTAATGTTGTTCCATTCGCTAATAGGGTATTACACGCTCTACCTGTTCTTTGCCGTCTTCGCGTTGGCCTGGCGAGAAAAGAATGCGCCGCACGACCAAGGAAGTATAACGGGGTGGATGAGAAGGAATACGATGCCTACCTATGTCGCGGTCGTTGCACTGCTAGCGATCGGGCTCGGGGGCACGTATGCATATCATCTCAGGTACGTCTCAAACTTCGATATTTCGGTAAGCAATCAGTCGGTGGCGTACGCGGGGAACGACACCGTGTATACGGCACAGGTGCATTACAATAATATGAGCAACGGCACGATGTACCTGTTCCTGCAGGGGCACAGCAACCACACGCTGGAGTACGGCATTTACGGTTTTAACCAGAGTCTGCTCGGCGAAGGCCCTACGTGCAACGACTCTTACACGTGCTACCTGAACTACAACAGGATAGTGCTCAATGGCAGCAGCGGAGTGTACGACCTGCGGGCCGTGATACGGGGAAACGGCATCGCGGACAGGGTAACGTACATGCACGCGATACTCTATGACAGCAATTACGTGTACTACACTGAAAACGTTGGCAACAGCAGCGCCTACGCAACGTGAGGCGGCGCGATTTGCCATCGCGATACGTTTTTAATACTTGATTTGCAAGTATAGGCTTAAGGGATACGATGGCGGGATTGCTGCAGGATGCGTACGAAGTATACACTGAGAACACCAAGCTCGTTCTGCTCTTCTCGATACCTTTCGCCATAGCGTTTGCGATACCGCTTGTTGCGCACCTGTTCACTTACGTCACTCTTGGAGGCACGTTCCTTAGCACGGCCGGCACGTTCAACGGGATAGACATACCGAGCATGGTGATCATAGTCGTGTCGACGATATTCTCGCTCCTGTTCCTGAGCTTTGCATTCGTTGCGATAAGCATGATAGTCAAGTCGAGGAAGACACACGTCAGCATAGGCAAGAGGGCGCTCATGGAGATAGAGAAGCACATCGGCAAGGTTTTCGCCGTGCTTCTCCTATACAGCTTCATTCTGCTCGCGATAAACCTGCTGAGCTATGCCTTCGCGCCGGGCCTTGCGGCAGGCATAACTGCGCTCTTCGGCTTCATCATAGGCGCTATAACGTTCTATGCCCCTAGTGCCATAGTGATAGACAACAAGAGGGTGTTAAGGTCGATAGGGGACAGTGTTAGGCTCGTTATGCGCACGCCGCAATACTACCTGCTGTGGATAGCCCTGCTGACGCTGGCGATATCGCTGCTTGACGTGATCGCTATCGCGGTCTTCGGCACGGTGCTTTCCGGATACGTAACGCTTGTCCTGATCTCCATCTTCGTGCTCCCGTACTTCGTGATACTGCAGACGGAAGCGTACATGCGGAAGTTCCCTCTCCTCGTCCACTGAACGCAGGCTTAACAACATATTTATACCTTGATAGGCAACTACTAACCATGCGTTTGGCTCTCGGACTGTTCGCACTTCTTATTGTTCTTTTTGCTGCGACAGGAGTTAGCGCTGCAGGCTCTTACCATGCGGCCACTGGTTTACTTCTTTCGGGGTACCTGACGTACCAGCAGGCGTGCACCGCAAGCGGGGTGGGAGTCACGACAAACCCCCTCACCATAACCCAGAAGATACCGATGCCCAGCGAGGCAACCTCTATCGCAATGGCCGTAATAGCGCTCAGCCTCGCGATAGACGTTGTGGCCATCGGATACATGGCAAGCAGGGTTTTCCCGGCAACAGGGCTTAAGAACTGGCTTAACAACGAGTATTATGAGATAGCGAAATCTGCACTGCTCATAGCCAGCATCTACGCTGTGATAACGCTGATAAGCAGCTTTGCGGTAATTGTTTCTGGAGCGTCTCCTTCTGGTACGTACCTGCCCAACATAGGCACGCTGATAAGCTCGGCTGAGGTGTACCTCTGCAACATAGGCAGCGTGCAGGTTCAGCCGGCATGGGATTTCATAGGAGCCGAAAGCATGGGCATAGGCATATTCCAGGGCATGACAGTGGGACTGTGGATCCCCATACCGCTGCCGTTAATACCGCCAGACGGAGGCAGCGCACTTCTTTCAGGGTTCACAATGAGAATATACCAGAACTTCATGCTGGAATCCGGAGATATAATCATACAGCACTTCGAATCGATGATATACGACCTTACGCAGTACGTCTTGTTTCCGCTGACCACCATGGATGGCGTGCTGATATCAGAACTGCCGCTGCTTGTTACAGTGGGCCTTACGGTAATGATACCGTTGGGGTTGGTCATGCGCGCCTTCCCGGTAATACGCGGAGTCGGAGGCACGCTCATCGCGATGGGACTCGCGATGTCGGTAATGTATCCTGCAACGCTCGTCCTGCTAAACCTGCCGGTCACGAACTGGGCCAACAGCCTATTCTATCAGCAGGCAGGGGGAGGATCGGCATCGGTCAATGGCGGTGTGCTGTGCACCATGGCGAGCGTCATAAGCAACACCAACATAGTGTCATCTTCTACGGCGCTACCGCCGGGAGCCGCGAGGTTGATCCGTTGCGGGAGCGCGAGCCTCCCAAAGAGCAGCACGGCCTTCGTGCTGTACTACGGCTTTGAAGCCTTCAACGGCATGTACCCGTTCATAAACGACGTGCTTCAGTTCGGCTTCTATTCTATAGTGCAATTCCTCCTCTTCGTACTTGACCTCATGATATTATATCCATTGACTGACAATGTAGCAAAGGCGTTAGGAGGCACCATCAGACTGAACCTCGGAGGCAAGCTCAAGCTCGCGTGATAGTATGGATTTGATTTTGCTAAGCGCCGGAAGTGCGGTGTCGCAATCCTGCACATTCGGTGCGATAGACCAGGGCAACTGGATATCCATATCTACGCTGATAGTGCTGCTCAGTGTGACGGTCGGCGCCCTCGTGTATGCGGTGAGCAGCTTCCTGCCGACAAGCACCAGGGAGAAGCTCAGGGGCACCATGCGCATCGAGATGGTCCAGGGCATACTGGCTCTGTTCATAATCCTAATACTGGTGGCGTTCGCCGGAATGGGATGCCAGCTCGGGGGGATGATGACGAATGGCCTTACCGCAGGCGTGTACCAGGACCCTTTCCAGTTCGCACAGCTGTACCTGAACAACCTGCTCTTCATAAAGAGCGGAGACATATTCGTGAACCTGTACACTTCCAGCATAAACTACCTTGTGGCGGGTAACCTTGCAGAAGCGCTGGCAGGGCTTATAGAGGAGCTGATGTCAAAGGCCCTGCCCCTTAGCCTCAATGCGAACGTGCTTGGCATATTCTATGGTTATGCGAGCGTCGCGACAAGCACGTACACGGTTATGATGATGGTGTCGTACGGGATACTCTTTGTCATGTGGCTCATGCTGTATTTCGTGCAGTCGTTCGCAATGACGCTCATAGCGCCCCTTGCGCTTCTGATAAGGACAGTGCCGTACGGGGGGCCAAAGCTTCGTGAGGTGGCCGACACCCTGCTTGCCATAGCGGTGGCATTCTACTTCGTATTGCCGCTGGCGCTTACGTTCAACAACTACACCATAAACTGGATGTTCTGCACCAGCCAGGTTGGACTCGTCAATGTCACCGGAACAAACAGCGGCAGCTGCAACCCTTACGTAAGCTACACGCAGACCAACTTTGACATCAATCTGCCGGTGAGCAGCCTGCTTAGCGCACAGAATGGATACAATCTTAGCGGATTAGGGACGGTAGTTGGCGGATTCTTTGGCGGAGCGATATCCGGCAACGGGGGTCTGGCGAACATGATGGGCAATGTGCTCGGTACGTTGGCCGGCATACCCGGACAGACGGACAACTACGGGGTCGAGGTGGCCGAATACATGTTCACAAGCATAGTGCTTATCGCACTTGACGTGGCAATAACACTGGGATTTGCGCAGGGCCTTGCGCGGGGCCTGGGCTCGGTTTCCGGAGCCATGAACGTAGGACCGTTTTGGGGGAGCGTATGATGTCGAACAAGAACAGAATATTTTTCATGTTACTCCTGTTCTCCGGAGCGATAGCGTCTGCGGCAACACCTCTCGAGACAGGATACTCGCAATTCCAGAATTGGCTGCCGGTGGTCATCGCGGCGATCATGGTAAGCCTAATGCTCACTGGCGGGTATTACCTTATAGGAGTCGCACTTAACAACGCCAAAGTAAAGGGGCAGGCTCTTGGCGAATTCTATCAGGCGATAGGGACCGTGGTGCTTGTTGTGCTTATAATCGGAGTGCTCACCATATTCGGCACTTCCGTAACATCCACAAAGACGTTCCTAGTATCCCCGGCAAACATGCTGAAAGTCTGCAACTCCCCGCAGCTCTCCGGCTCGCAGCTGCAGTTCGTGAGCAGCACTGCTCAAGGCCCTACCAACATAATTTGCAACAAGATAATCGCAACAGCAAGCAAGAGCAACAGCATGACGGCAAACATAGACTACGGCCTTGCCGCGTCGTACGTGATAGCGGCGAACATGACAAACCAGACAGTTGCCAATCTAAATTCGCTTTACTACATAGAAGGCCTGATGCAATGGCTGAGAACCTTTCATTCTAATACAATATTCTGCCTGCCGGTGACTTGCGCTATCCCGTTCAATCCGGACAATGACGCGCAACTGGTATTCACTTACATGCCGTTCCAGGGGTACATATTCGGCAGGGTGCTCACCCCTCCGATAGAGATAATGGCAACGACGCTGTTCTACATGTACTTCATGGAGATGGTGGTCATACTACTGTTGCTGTATGGCTGGCCTTACATGCTCGCTGCCGGAATAATACTGCGCACCTTCTTCATGACCCGCCGGGCTGGAGGGCTCATAATAGCCGTTGTGCTGGTGTCGCTGCTGGTAACGCCGATTATAGTGCTCTTCGAGTACACGTCCCTTGGCAACAACAACATCCTGTGCCAGTATGGTCCAAAGGGCCCCAGTGCCGGCAACCCTTCAAATTGCATTCAGCTCATCGGCACTAACTCCATACCTTCGATGGCTATTCATGAACTGCCGCTGCATGACACGCAACAGTCGCAGGCAATAACATACCAGCTGAACTTCTTCAAGTTCCCGAACGTTGCGGAGGTGCTTAATTACTACGACTGCTATCCTGTCGGGACTAGCCAGTTCAGCGTCGTTTCAACGATAATAGGGGGTGACGTCAGAAGCGACTCCGGGATACTGGGTGTCGAGTTCGGATTTGCGAAGTGGTACCTCACTCCGTTCGGGGCAGGTGCGGGCCTGTGGAGCATCCTCGGCGGTTTCGCGGGAAATGCCGGGAGCACAAGCGCACTTGCCGGCGTGCAGACTCCGCCCGGATACCAATGCTTCGAAGGCGTTAACATGGCGTCTACGCTCATGGATCTGTTCAACGTGTACGGGGTGATGGGCGTTACGGGTTTCATAATGAATATACTGAATGTGCTGTTCTCCCTGTCCGCGATAGTCGGATTGTCTGCACTTCTCGGAGGAGACACGAACATAATAGGTCTTGGGAGGTTCGTATAGGTGCGTTTGTTGAGAATCAAGATGCTGCTGTTGATAGTCCTGTTCACGTCCTTCGTAGCGGCGCAGGCTGGCGCGTCTGTATTCGATGTGGTTGATTGCAACACGCTATTTACCACGGGAACGACCGGAGCGACATCCATAGGATCGCATCCACTGGTCAGCGGCATGCTGGCATCGAGATCCACCCCGACGGGCATGCTCGAATTGTCGATCACGATAGTGCTGCTGGTGCTCACGGTCCTAGGAATAGTGTACGCGATAGGCATGGCTTTTGGCATAAACAAGCTAACTACTTTCGTGAAGGCGGAGTATCTAGAGAGCATAGCGAACCTCGCCATCATAGTAATGATTGTTGGCGGCATAGGCGTGTTTGACGGATCCATGACCTTCCTTGCTAACCTGGCTGGTGCCAGCGTGACCGGAACTGGGAGCACGCAGTCGGCCAACATAGTCAATGCAGGCCAGCTATACCAAAACCTGTGCAATAATTATGAGAACGGAATAGTGATGAGCAATGTCTACACCTACATACCCGTCTTCTACGAGCTCTTCATATACAATGCGATAATCAGCTTCAAGGTAAACCTCATGCCGACGGAGTTCGGAATAACGTTCAGCCCGTGGTACGGAGCGCAGACGTTGAGGACAGCGGTGTGGTCGGAAATGGACATCACGTTCAGCATCATAATAATGGGCCTTCTGGTGATATTCACGCTCTTCATAGTGTATTACCTCTTCCCGGTCTTCCTGTACGCGGGGCTGGCGCTCCGTGCCTTCCCTTGGACTCGCGCAGCGGGTGGGTCGCTAATAGCTCTGTTCATATCGTTCTACGTGGTGTTCCCAGCATTCCTGTACGCCTTCTCCGCGGTGCTCTCTCCCAGTGCGGGCGGCTCTGCGGTTTGCATATCCTCCCCGACACTCTGTTCGCAGAGCAACGTAGGCAATGCGGTAGGGCAGATTAAGGGGAACAGCTTGTCGGCCATCGAGGCGCTTGCGGCAGTAGCTGACGGGAACGTCTTCGGAGATGTTATGTATCAGGACGTTATGCAGTACGCGTCCACAATAACATACGCGGTGTTCCAGATGGGGGGGCTGATCATATCATTCTTGGTATCTTATGATCTATTAGAGTTCCTTGGGGACGTGCTTGGGGCCCCGTCATTGCAGAGCAACAGGCTACTGCAGAAGGTGATATGACATGCTGAATTTTGCACCGCTGTTGTTCCAGAGCGCTACGCAGCAGGCCTGCACTGGTCTGTGTCAGGTCATGCTCTCGCCATACACCGCGTGGTTTCCGGTCGCCATAGTCATAACGCTGCTGATAATGTCCATACTTGCGGTGATATACGCGCTAAGCCCGCTCGTTGGAAGGAACGACCTCCGCGTGTGGGTCAAGGCCAAGCTCTACGATGAGCTATCATCGATAGTTCTGATAATGATATTCATGGCCTTCGCGGCAATGCTGACCAGCGTCCCGGTTCTCGGAGCGTTCCAGTCTGCGGGGCTGGCGCCTAGCGACTGCGCATCCGCGATAACGTCGCATAGCGGAGCGGCCGTTGGATACAACAACCTTTATTTCCTGTCGGAGTGCGACCTCTGGAGTTACAACAAAGACATTGTACAGCTTACTTACATATCGTACTGGGTCGGCATGCTAGTGTCGGTTACTCCCGCCTTCTCGCAGACGTTGCCTCCGGGGAGCCAGATAAACGTCACGGTCAGCCTTAACCTTCTCCCTATAGAGCCCGTGTTCCATTACATGGTGCCGCTGCTGAATTCACTGTACATATTCTACATCCTGGTGCAGGTACAGTACTTGCTGATAGGCGCCTCGGGTCTCATATTCGGGGTGCTCATGGTCGTAGGCCTTGTGGCAAGGTCATTCGGTGTCACCAGGACTTTCGGAGGCGCGATGATCGCGTTCGCTCTCGGGATCGGATTTGTGTACCCGCTCATGACCAGCATAAGCTATGGCTTCTTAGACAACACCATAAACGTCGCCGGAAATAACCTCCTGTGCAATTTCGGTGTTGGAAACAACGCGCAAGGTCATGCTTGTGTCGGAGTGTTCATTGGCGGGGTCATGCTCTTCGTTGGATACCTGTTTGGAAATATGTTTACAGGAGGAACCCTGGCGATAGTGACAAGCTTTGCCGGAGGGGCCGCGGGATTCTTGTTTGTGTGGCACCTGGCGCAGCAACTCCTGATATACGGCGCGCTTGTAAGCATAGGGCTCACGTTCATTCCGCTGATGAACATAACGGTTGTCGACACATTCATAGTCGACTTCTCCAGATCGGTAGGAGAGAGGATGGATTTTATATCACTTCTTACAAGAATAATGTGAGGCCATGAAAATAATTCCGCTGCTCTTGCTGGTTGCTGCCCTTGCAGGTACGGCAAGCGCGCAGGCGAGTGGCAACGTATTCACGCAGTACTGCAGCAACGTGAACACCGGTGGAGCCAACAGCGTTGTTGGCATAACTGCGCCGTGGTACTGCAACAACATCAACGCAGCCGCGGAGAGGATTTGGGGCACGTGGGAGCCCGTGGCCTTCGCCGCCATGCTTCTCTCGTTCTCGATAGCTGCAGTCGTAGTCATGTTCGGCATAGCTCTCAGAAACGACAGGCTTAGAACGTTCGGGGTAGGGGAATTCTATGAGGCCTCGGCGACGGCCCTGATAGTCATACTGTTCACGTTCGTTGCGGCGGTAATGTTTGGCCTGATACCGGGTACGTTCGTAGGCGCCTACAACCCCTATAGCATATCGCTCGGATACATAGGCAATATGATAGGGACAACGTCGTCCGTGATAACGCACCTGTTCCAGATAGGCATGCTCGAGCTGTTCTATCCGTCCGTACAGCTGTTCTTCTGTGCACCACTGACCGACTATCACTGCGCCGTGTCGTACACCATACCACCGTACCCGACCATAACCTTCTTTGAGGAGTACTCGACGTTTTGGGCGATCTTCGATTACTTCGATATGCTTGCCGGAGGCTTCATGGCACTGCACATCGAATTCTACACGATAGTTTTCTTCATGTATGCTGCGATACCGGTCTTCCTGGTCCCGGGCATCATCTTCAGGGCGCTTATACCGACAAGGCACCTTGGCGGCATGATGATGGCCACGGCGATAGGCTTCTACTTCTTCATGCCGCTGCTGTTCAGCGTAGCTTACTACTTCACCTCGCAGGGGACGCTGCAGCAGCTCAGCAGTATGTCCGCCGCGCTTGACAAGTATGGCGGCTGCCAGGTTACCACCTCTTCCGCGGGTGTCAACACCGAGACCTGTTCCGGAGCCATACAGAACGTGATATCGCCAAGCCACCCGCTGACTACGGCGGTGCAGGTCGGGCAGAGCGCCCTTGGGGACTACTGGCTCTCGGTGCTGTTCTATCCCGCGCTCATAAGCGCCATGACCTATGCGTTCATAACCCAAGTTGCCGAGATACTCGGGGGCATGGCAAGAACGTCGGGCAGGCTGCGCGCCATATGACACTGTGACCGGCAGGGTATGCCGATGTTCTAGGATGCGAGAGGGGTTTATAATTATTCGTTACGCATAATATTGCGGTAGACCATGGCGCTAGAATTCCGGCTTATGCTCTTCGTCATATTCATCCTTGCTTCACTAGTGATAGTGCTAATAACCGCGGCCATACCCGCGCAGTACTTCTGGATAAAGTTGCCGCTGGGAATAGTGGCGATAGCGCTCAACGTGCTTGCGGTATCCACAAGATACTTCACCTACCTGTATGAGCCCCTTACCAGGATGAAGAAGCGCACGATAGTTATAGACGATGGAGAACCGTACATAATGGCACCGTCTGGCAATGCCATTGTGCGAAGGGAGAAGGAGAAGGTATTTGCGACCGTTTTCGTCAAGATACCGGTATACAGTTCAGCAACCGAGATGGAGGATCAGGAGAAGCTAGATTTTGCCGTGGCATTCAGCAAGATGCTCTCCATAATGAAGGAACCGTTCAGGATAACGACCCAGCTGTACGTACTCAACAAGGATGAGTACGTGGACAAGATACGCGCCAGGCTGAACGACGTTCAGGACAAGTACAACACTATGCTTGAGAAGGAAGCGCAGGCAGGACAGCAGGACAAGGGAGTTGCGCCTCCGGGATCGAACAGGCTGCGCGGAGAGCTCACCATGTGGAAGAACATGCTTGAGAACGTGAACAGGGCGAGGGGCCACTCGCTCTCCTCATTCGCCGCCATAAGCGCAACGGGCGGCACGGAGGAAGAGGCGATAAACCTGGCGCTGATGAAGGGGGACGAGCTGGCCAGCGGGATAAGCGCCACTTATGGCATAGCCGCGGGCATCGCCACGAACAGCGAGATATTGGAGCTCATAGAGCCTGAGAAGAATATACCGGTAGCTAATGTGAGCCAGAGCATACTTGAGAAGAGTGCGGGGATGAGCTGAACATGGATGAGGAGGGACTTGCTTACATAGGATTGACTTCGATGGTCATGATCGCTCTCGTGCTGACTGCCGGAAGCTACGGCGCCTTCTCGATCGTGATACTGGCCCTCGGGCTCCTCGCCATAGTGGTGAACGTCACTATAAACTATGCCGATTTCATAATATTCCCGCTGTTCACGCGCAT
>JAJZII010000023.1 GCA_021810685.1 Microcaldota archaeon | reverse complement strand
GCTGTGATGATGGGGAGCCCAGGAGCTGCAAGATGGTCGACGCTTCGTGGAGCAAGCGGCTCAGCGTCATTGCCATGAGTCCGGTCAGGGACATGATATACACGGACGGCGCAGTCGTGGAGAAGAAGATGTACGACGAGATCAACTCCATAATGAAGGGCGCTAAGACGACGCTCATCTTCACGAACACGAGGAGCGGCACCGAGCGCGTAATATTCAATCTCAAGCACAGGTTCAAGTACAGCGACGACATAGCCGCGCACCACGGCTCGCTCTCCAGGGAGACCCGGCTCGAGACCGAGGAGCTGCTGAAGAAAGGGGCTCTGAAGTGCGCCGTGTCGTCTACAAGCCTCGAGCTCGGCATAGACATAGGCACGATAGACAACGTCATACAGCTCGGCTCCCCGAAGAGCGTCTCGAGGGCGGTGCAGCGCATAGGCAGGGCAGGCCATTCCTTCAGGTCTATAGCGAAGGGCGAGATCATCGTGCTCAACCGCGATGACCTTGTCGAGTGCACGGTCATGCTCGACGCTGCGCTCAAGCACCATCTAGACGCGTTCGTAGTACCGAAGAACCCGCTCGACGTGCTCGCGCAGCACATAGTGGGCATGAGCCTCACAAAGAAATGGGACGTGGACGAGGCCTACGGTGTGGTAAGGGGCGCGTATGCGTTCGCGGACCTGGACAGGGGCCAGTTCATGGTGCTTATCAACTACCTGGCCGGCGCATACGTCGGCCTCGAGAGCAGGCACGTTTACGGCAAGATATGGTACGACGAGAACGAGCACACGTTCGGCAGGCGGGGCAAGCTCGCTAAGCCTATCTACATGCTTAATCTTGGCACGATACCCGACGAGGTCGCGGTGAACGTTTTCCTAACTGCAAACAACAGGTGGATAGGCAGCATAGAAGAGGAATTCCTGATGAAGCTGAAGCCGGGAGACATCTTCACCCTGGGAGGCATGCTATACAAGTTCGAGAAGGCCAGGGGAATGAAGGCATACGTGGCTGAGGCGAAGGGCTCATCGCCCACTATCCCCCCGTGGTTCTCCGAGCAGCTGCCGCTGAGCTTCGAGCTGGCAAACGCCATCGGCGAGTTCAGGAAGGAGATGGCCGAAGCCATAACGGCATCTGCGCACCGCAGTAAGCTGTCAAAATCAATGCTTAAGAATCCCAAGATGCCCAAGGCGGCCGACGCGCTTCTCAAATCGCTGCCGATAGACAGCAACGCGAGGCACGCGATATTCGGCTACTTCGCCGAACAGCTGCTCTTCGCGGGCGCTGTGCCAAACAACAAATTCCTCCTTGTGGAAGAAACGCCGGACGAGAACGGCGAGACTGACTATCTGGTCTTTCACTCGCTGTACGGGAGGCGCGTTAACGACGCTCTCTCCAGAATAATGGCCATAGGCGTGGCGAAGGCGCTTGATGAAGACATAGGCATAATGGTCAACGACAACGGTTTCGTACTGAATGTCGAGCACGGCAGGCACGCCCTTGCGAAGGCAGTGGAGAAGGCGCTCGCAGCTGCGACGAGCGCCGACCCAGAGCAGCTCCTCAAGGCCAACATAAGGCGCACCGAGCTCATGCGTAGGCGCTTCAGGCATGTCGCGGCAAGGAGCTTCATGATACTGAGGAACTACAAAGGCTGGAAGCAGCCTGTGGGCAGGCAGCAGGTCAACGCGCAGATACTGCTCAAGGCTGTCGAGGAGATAGACCCGAACTTCCCGGTGCTCACGGAGACGTACCGCGAGATACTCGAGGACGTGATGGACCTGCCCAGGACAAGGCAAGTGCTCGAGGGCCTGCGCACCGGAGCCATCGCGCACGACATAATACGCACGCCAAGCCCGAGCCCCTTCGCGCACAGCATGCTGACCTTCGGCCACGCGGACGCGATACTGATGAAGGACAGGCAGGCGTACCTGAAGAGGCTGCACAAGCTCGTCATGAAGCGCATAAACGGTAAGGCAAAATGATGCTCAATGACGATGTTGAGCTCCTGGCAGGAATGCCGATAGCATACATACGAAGCCTCAACATGCTCGCCACTGCTGACCTGCACCTGGGCTATGAGGGCGTTATGGCGAAGACCGGCACCCTAGTGCCAAAAGTAAACCTGAAGAAGATAACCGAAGCGCTGGGCAAGGCGATAAAGGAGACCGGCGCAAACAAGGTCCTGGTAAACGGTGACATAAAGAACGAGTTCTCGAAGGTAGATGTTGAGGAGTTCAACGAACTCTACGACTTCATAGCCTTCGTGAAGGAGCAAAACGCGCACCTGATACTGGTGAAGGGCAACCACGACAACTTCGTGGAGCGCTACAGGGAGCCATTCAATCTCGAGATATACAGGCAGGAGACGCTCTTCGGCGGCTACCTCTTCTTTCACGGCGAGGAATTGCCGACAGTGGTGTCGAAGCACGCCAAGATGCTCGTCATGGGCCACGAGCACCCAGCCATAGCAATATACAACGCGATAGGGCGCAAGGAGAAACTGAGGTGTTTCCTCCACGGAGAATACAAGGGTAAGGAGCTCCTTGTGCTGCCCGCCATGAACTACTTCGCTTCCGGCACAGAAGTGAATCTCCACAGAAGGGAAGAGCTTCTATCTCCCATATTCAAGCATACTGACGTGGACAGGATGCACGCGATAGCTATAGGATACGGCTCTACTATGGACTTCGGGGAGATAGGCAAGCTCCGCAGTGCTGCATATAAATAACTATAAAAGTATCATATGCGAATGGAGCACGATGTGATGAAGGCTCAGAGCGCGATGGAGTACCTGATGACATACGGGTGGGCCATACTCATCATCGCGATAGTACTTGCAGCGCTCTTCCAGCTTGGGGTCTTCAGCAGCAGCACCTTCGCGCCGAAGGCGCCTCCTGGCTCCTGCCAGGTCTCCAGGCCAAACGGGCCGGCAAGCACGCAATTCATCAACACGGAAGGTGTCTGCAACGGCGAGCTGCCGCAGTATGTGGCGCAGTTCAACGGCGCAAGCAGCTACATAAGCACCCAGCTGAAATATCCGACAGGAACGAGCAGTGCTCCATTCACCCTCTCTGTGTGGATAGACGAGGGCTCTGTTGGATGCGCTGATTCGAATACATATTGTGGAATATTCGACGCGGACGACGGAAACTTGGGTTGGGGACTTATGGGAGGAGAAGGCAAAGTGGATTTCTGGATAGCGGCGAGTGTAGCAGGTACAGTACAAGACATGGTCTTCGGCGTGCCGGAAAACAAATGGGTAAATGTTGTAGTTACATACCAACAGCAGGGTAGCAACTGGATCTCAAATGGCTATGTGGGTGGCCAGTTGATTGATTCTGCTGTTCCACGTTCGCCTATAGACTTACCGATGCCATTCGGGTTTTATATAGGCCAGGCAAGGCAAACCAACGGTATGATATTCAATGGCGGCATCTCCAATGTCCAATTTTACAATACTGCCCTCTCTGCAAATGAAATAAAGGCGCTTTATTTGGAAGGCATAGGCGGTGCTCCGATAAAGATACAGAATCTTGTTGGCTGGTGGCCCTTGAACGGCAATGCAAACGATTATTCTGGAAATAAAAACAATGGCGCAACTACTGCAGTTACCTATATCTCAAACTGGGAGGGCGGCTACACGCCTCCATAATCATATCCACGGCAGGACGTTGACCAGGAGCATCAGCAGCACTATGTACGTCAATGCCCTGACGAAGCGCCTGTTCTTTATGCTGGCGCCGTAGACGCGCCAGCCGTCCAGGCCCGGCAACGGCAGCAGGTTAACCACTGCCACGAGGAAGTTGAGCATGAACAGCAGCGCGAAGAGAGTGTAGAAGAAATAGATCGTTTTGTCCCCAAACGTCGGGGTTACTGCCTTCGACACCTGGCCCACGTCTATCCCGATGAGTCCGCGCGACGTGCCGTTTACCTTTTGCGACGTGAAAGTGTATGAACCTGTGCTTGTCACGAGATTTATCACGGAACCAGGGCTCTCGTTCCCGGCGAAGCTCTCAAAGCTTGTCAGGTTGCTCACCATGTAACCGTTCCACGAGACGAGACGCGAGCCCACGGGCACCACGTTGTGCGCCGGGTAGCCAGGTATGGTCGCGGTTATCACGACGCTCTGCTGGTAAATGTGCCCCACTACGTAAGGTATCATCAGCAGCATCGGCACGAAGAAGATCAGCATGAGCAGGAAGTTCGAAGACACGCCAGCTGCCATTATCTTGTCCTGATCTATCATGGGCAGTTTCGCGACCTGCTTCTCCTCCGGTTCGACGAACGCGCCGACAGGTACCAGGCCGAACATGAGCAGGCCGACGGACTTGAGCCTGACCTTGAGCATCGACGCCAGCACGCCGTGTGACATCTCGTGCACTATCAGTATGACCACGAGCGCTATTATGCCTGCGAAGAGCGGCGTGTCCAGGCCAGGTATCAGGGGCGCCACGCCCGCCACCTGGTTGGAGAGCGGAGCGATGGACGCCGTGCTGACAGACGCCACCACCGAAACGAGGATGTTATACGAGTTGAGCGCGAGCAGGTAAAACATGTATCCGGTGAAGCCCGCCAGGACCGTCACGGCGCGCAGGGCGTACGTGATCAGGTTTCCTCCGAGGACCGAGCCTACGTACTGCGCCGGCGAAGGCAGCGGCTGCACCGTCGAAGTGAATCTCTGTAGCGACGGTATGTTTATGAATATCACGGAGTAGCTGAGGAACGGCACGATGAAGAACATGATGAAGGCCGCGGACACCACTCCGAAGGCGTAGAGCTTTTTGCTGATTCTTCCCTTGAGCAGCGGCCAGGCCAGCAGGCCGAAACCGAGCACCAGGCCCCACAGGGCCAGCGACGTCCAGAACCTCTGGTGGTTCCTCGCTATCCTGTGCACTGTGCCTATGCCGCGCTTGCTGCTAAGCAGGTATACTCCATAGCCTCCGTGGAGCGAGAAGAGCGCCCTGAATATCATGCCGCTCGCCGCAAGAATAAGCAGAGCGCCACCCCCCTGTGCGACAGCACCGAGGTACGACGCGAAGTAGAGATAGTAGAGCGCGGCGATCGCTACGATGACGGTGGCAGCCGCGATTGCCGCGTTGCCTGCATTATTCCTGCCCTTATTTTTGGCGCCCATGGAGCATCAGCCGTAGACCAATACCTATTAGTTTGTGGCGAAAAGCTTTATAGCTGCAGGGCGTGCATCGCGCGCAAAAGCCGCCCGGGGCAGGTTTTTATTATTGCTTTGCGGATTATTGGTGTGGTTGGATGGAAGAGTGCGAGCTGTGCGGGCGGAAGGCAGACCAGACATACGTTGTAGAAGTGGAGGGGGTGGAACTGCGCGTCTGCTCCAAGTGCGCCAAGGGCAAGAAGGCCATCAGGAGCGCCTCGGTGCAGAACACTGGGTCGCGTGCGCCTTCACCCCAGAGGCACACTTCCAGGCAGGAGATGCAGGTGGTCGACAACTACGGGGAGCGCATAAGGGACGCGAGAGTGGCGATGAAGATACCGCTAAAGGTGCTCGCCGAGATGCTGAACGAGAAGGAGACCTTCCTGTCGCGAGTAGAATCCGAGAAGACGAGCCTGCCGGAGCCACTGGCCCGCAAGCTCGAGAAGGCCCTCAGCATAAAGCTGCTGGAGGAAGCAGCACTTGAACCTGAGGAGCACAGGCGCGGCGCGAAGGACCGCGCGACCCTTGGCGATTTCGTGGAGAGAGACAACTGAGGGATTTCAATGTCGGTGGACCTGAGCAAGCTCGCGGTGAAGCGGAAGATAGCGTTTGACGAGCTGAACGGCCGGGTCGTAGCGATAGACGCGTACAACGTGCTCTACCAGTTCCTTTCGATAATACGGCAGCCTGACGGCACACCGCTCATGGACTCCCACGGCAATGTTACGAGCCACCTGTCTGGCCTCTTCTACCGTACAATAGAGCTGGTGGAGCACGGCATAAAGCCTATCTACGTATTCGACGGCATACCGTCGATGCTGAAGCAGAAGACCATAGAGGCGCGCATGCATAGGCGAGAGGAGGCGCACACAGCGTGGCAGAAAGCGAAGGAGGCCGGCGAGCTGGAGGAGGCGCGCACCCACGCGCAGCAGAGTTCAAGGGTCGACAGGCACATTGTCGAGAGCTCGAAGGCATTGCTTGGGCTCATGGGCGTGCCCCACGTCAACGCCCCGAGCGAGGGCGAGGCCCAGGCCAGCTACATGTGCGCGCAGGGGCTTGCGTACGCGGCCGCGAGCCAGGACTATGACACGCTGCTCTTCGGCTCGAAGAACGTCATCAGGAACCTCACGCTGTCCGGCAGGCGCAAGCTGCCCAAGAAAAACATCTACGTGAACGTGGAACCAGAGCTCATGAACCTCGAGGAGACTCTCTCCAGCCTCGGCATAACGAGGCAGCAGCTGATATGGGTCGGCATACTCCTCGGCACTGACTTCAACGAGGGCATCAAGGGGGTTGGCCCGAAGACCGCGCTAAAGATCGTGAAGGCCGCGGAGAGCATCGATGATATAAAAAAGTTAGTGAAGGACCGATACAACGCCGAGTTCGAGCTGGACGTGACCGAGGTCGAGAACCTTTTCACGCGGCCTGAAGTACTGGATATAGACAGCACATACATGACCAACGCGCTGTCATCAAGGGCCGACGTGGAGGGCACGGTGCACTTCATGTGCGACGAGCACGGGTTCAGCACTGACAGGGTGACGAAGTACGCCGAGATGCTGGCCAAGCGGCAGGGCTCGTCGCGCCAGTCTGGCATATCTGCTTGGGTAAGGTAAGCGCAGGCCAAAAATGGCGATTCGTTTACCTAAAAAAACCTGCATGGTATTTATAGGCGGGGCACAAAAGCATATGAGGTGGATTCTGTGCCAAGAAAGAAGCCGTCCGGCGACATAAACATAAACCTAGACGCATCTCCAGACCTCAACGCGCTTTTCAACAACCTGCTCAACGGCGTTTCCAAGGAGTTTCCGGAGCTCAAGAGCTTCAACGTGCCTCTGGTTCTCGCGTTCAAGGTCAGGATAGAGAACGGCAACGCAATTGTCGAGAACATCAGCGCCACTCCATCTGCCGGGCCGCAGCCGCAGCATTACACTCCCACCCACATGCCCCAGGCCATTCCGAGGCGCTCTGTGGAGAGGGAACCACTCGTCGATGTTGTGGAAAACGATCGCCAGGCAACGGTCGCGGTAGAGCTTCGTGGTGCGTTAAGCGAGAACATAACGGTCACGG
>JAJZII010000022.1 GCA_021810685.1 Microcaldota archaeon | reverse complement strand
AGTAGTTCCCGTTGCCGCTGACACCTATGTTGTGGACGCTGAGGTTTATGGCGTTCGAGGCAGGGAACTGCATACCAACTCCGAGCTGATTGATGAACTCTACTGTGAAGGTTATATTGTTTGTGGAGCTGTGGCCTGTTATCAGGGTTTCGACGCAGGGCATGAGCGGCTGTATGTTGCACGTCCCTGGCAGGTAATCAACAGACCTGCTGGAACCAGATATCACGAGCGCTAGGGCGACGAATAGGCCTATCAGTAGCAACGCCCACGAATATACGACAAGCATCTCAAGCGCTGACTGCTGTTTCACTTCTTAGCACCGACATTGCCTTTTATTTGTTGCTTTATAAATACCTGCTATTGATTTTATGGGCACACTGTCGGCAGTTCTGAGGCTCACTAGGGTAGAGCACAGCCTGATGCTGGTAATCGCCGTGATAGCTGCAGAGCTCGTCGTTGGCAGCATACCGCCGTGGCCGGTCTTCATACTGGCGCTCGTTCCGCCCGTGCTGATAAGCATGGCATCGTTCGCCATAAACGACTACTACGACGTAGAGACAGACAGGATGAATAGGAAGAAGAGGCCGCTAGTAGAAGGCACGCTCACACCTAAAGGCGCGAGAAACATAGCGGCCACGTGCTTTGTTGCAGGAGTCGCGGCGAGCGCTCTGATTAATGCTTACGCGTTCGTAATCGCCCTCATATTTGCTAGCTTGGCCTTCCTATACAGCTACAAGCTCAAGACAATGCTCCTCGTGGGCAACGCATATATAGCCCTCACTATGGTTATACCGTTTGTGTACGGCGACCTCGTGGTCGCGAGGTATATAGCACCAAACATAGTGCTCATAGCGTTCGTGATATTCCTGAGCGGCCTGGCCCGCGAGATACATGGCATGGTGCGCGATAGGCGCGGTGACATGGCTGCGCGGCGCTCCAAGAGCTTAGTGCGGTATATAGGGGCGAGGCGCTCTTCACTCCTGGCGTTGCTCCTGTATGTCGAAGCAGTGGCGATAAGCATCGTGATGTTCTTCATGTTCATGCCGTTCGCAGGCAATGCGGCATACATAGCACCGATTGCAGTGGTTGATGCGCTGCTCCTCTATGTGGCGGTCGGATATATGTACAAGGACGGGGTGCGCTTCCACTCCTTGGCAAGGAACCTCAGCCTCGGAGCGATGGGGCTCGCGCTCGCAACTTACATCATATCGGCAGTAGTCTACCTTCCGCTCTAGCACTGCAGGATAAGCAGGATCTTAATGCGTGCTAGCCTTGGCTTGGGGCGACATGGCCGCGCTGCCTGCCGGCGTCGGCCTTTAACTCGAAGTCGCCCACCTGGTACTTGAAGTCACCGTTACTGGTTATCTCGCCACGCTTCTTCAGTATTTCCCTGGCCAAAAGGAAGTATACGAACGCGAGCGACTTGCGACCCCTGTTGTTGGCAGGTATTATCAGGTCAAGGAATTTCGTGCTGTTATCCGTGTCAGACAGTCCTATTATAGGTATGCCGACCTGGCGTGCCTCGTTGACCGCCTGCTTCTCGTTCTTGGAGTCGCTTATAACCATCAGCTTCGGCTCTATGAAGTCTGGCCTCAGCGGGTTGGTGAATGTACCAGGCGCGACCCTGCCCTGTATAAACCTGACGTTGATTATCTCGGCGAACTTCTGCGCCGCTGCTATAGCATATATGCGCGAGGCAGTAACGACTATGTCTTTGGGCTCGTATCTTGCTATCATCGCCGCGGCTACCTCTATTCTCGAGTCTATGCTTTTGAGGTCGAGCAGGTAGAGGCCATCCTCCCTCACCTTGTAGATGAACTTACCCATGCCAGGGCTCTTGACCTTTGTGGCTATGTGTATGCCTGCCTCGAGATAGTCGTTCTGGTTTGCCAATAACTCTTCTTCAACCATATGTAAACACCTTTGGGGCTGCCGAGATTTTCAGGGCATGCCATTTGAACTCGGGTCGCTGCCACCCCAAGGCAGAAGCCTACCAAGCTAGCAGACAGCCCCATGTAATATCCGCTTACGCACAACATTCGACAATCAAATCATTTTCTGCTCAAATCTATGAACTCGTCGATGAGCTCGACGTTGCTTATGAACATGCGCCTGCAGCAGTAGCGCTTAACTCCCATGTCATCGAGGACCTTGCCTGGTTCCTCGTGGTCCGCGTTCACGCGCTTGTCGTACTCCTCCCACTTGTCTGCGACTACTGCGCCGCACGTGAAGCACCTGACAGGCATCATCATTTCAATGCACCATTTTGAACGTCATCTGTACGAGGTCTGGTTGCGCGCTCTTGCCTTCCTGCCCAGGAATTTCTTGGGCTCGACGCGCCTCGAGTCGTCGATTATGAGGCTGCGGTCGTAGCGCATGTACTCTTTCTTGAGAGTGTCGCCATCTGAGAAGCCGGCTATGACGCGCGCTATTGCGCCGCTTACGGCCTGCGCCTGCGCGCTCTTGCCGCCTCCGTGCACGCTGACGCTTATGTCTATGCTACCAGCGAGCTCCGTAGTCATCGGAGATATGTGCAGAGGCCTGAGCATGAGCATCTGCAACTCCCTGGGCTTTATCGTGCTTACCAGTGCGCTGTTGATCCTAACTATCCCTGTGCCCTTCGTGCCAGAGGCCCTCGCAACGCTCTCCTTGCGCTTGCTCATCGCGAAGACAGTGCGCTCCTGCTTCTTCGCGCGCTTCTTCGGGGTGGCCCTCTTTGCCTTCGTGGGCTTGGCCTGCAGCTCCTTCGGCTCTTCCTTATGCTGTCCCGCTGGCGCGTTCTGCACCTCGGTTGTTATTGCAGCTTCAGCCATGAACATCACTCCTTAACCCTGTAGCCCAGCAGATTTGAAAGCTCGGCGACCGTTATATAGCCAGTGTAGATACGGTTAGGGTCTTTCATATTTAGCTCTATCGGCTTCGATGCCTTGAGCTCGTCGGGCACACCCATGAAGACGCGGAGGCGCCTGTACGCCGCCTTGCCCTTGGGGTGCCTGTACGGCAGCATGCCGCGTATTATGCGCTTGACCAGCATGTCTGGGCGCCTTGACCAGTACGGTGAGTGCTCTGGATTCTCGCTCTCCTTCAGGTTCAGTCTTATCTTATAGCGTGCGGCTATGACGTTGCCATTGCCGCTTATCACGGCCTTTGAGGCATTGACCACTGCCACTGTCCTGCCTTGTGAAAGCTGTTTCGCCACAGTACTGGCCAGCCTGCCGAGGACCTTGCCCTCTGCATCATAGACGTCGTACTGCACGGTCTTCGCGTCTTTACCTTTATTGTCAGCTTTCCTCTCCATCTTAAGCACTCATATTATGATGTTTATCTTCTCGCGCTTCATCATCTCCTCGATGGGCACGACCTTGCCGTTCGAACCCTCTATGCCTGCAAGGGCCTTCTCGGAGAATGCTATTGCGGAGATGCTCACCGCGTGTCCCAGGCTACCGGCGGAGAGAACCTTGCCCGGCACTATGACGTTGTCATTCTCAACACTGTGCCGGTCTATCTTATATAGGTCTACCTCGACACGCTGGCGCGTCGGCTTTGAGGCGAGCTTGTGGAGCCTCTTCCAAAGCTTCGCGCGCTTGTCGCTGTGCTGCGCCTTCTCCAGCGCGGCCAGCCAGGCCTTTACATCGTTCCTCTCCGTATTTCCTTCCATGCTTATCACAATTATGCGGGGGATGGGATTTGAACCCACGCAGCCTCTAAAGACACAGGAGTTCCAAACATAATTTCGCTAAAAATTACGATCCTCAGTCCTGCGCATTTGGCCATGCTCTGCCACCCCCGCCTTAAAGCTTCTTGGCGAATTTGGCAACATCCTTTATCTGCTCCTTAATTGCCTCGCAAGCCTTATTAACTATTTCTCTGGGTGGCATCTGGCCGAACGTCTCGACACTGAAGTCGTAATTACCATTGTTCTCCTCGAATGTGATGAGTCCAGGCTGGAACTTTGCATGCCCGAGCGCCGTAGCCATCCTGGCCTTTCCCTCGAGCCTGAGCTTCTGCTCCTTGCCGAGTTTCATTATAGGTATGCCTGGCACCGCAACCATCACCTCCTTGTCGCGGCTCTCCAGGTCTTTTGAGTATACAGTGACTGGGCCCGTGGCGTCCAGCGAGAACAGTATCTCGTCTGAGGCCGTGTAGCCCTTCGACGGCGTCTTTATTGGAACCAGACCAATCCTGTGCGCTATGTACTCGTCGAACATGGCACTGGTGTTCTCGTACACGGTCACGGTGTCTATTGCGAATGTGTCTACGCCATTTATCGCGGAGCGCCTGAGCGCGTTCGCATAGCCTGCGCTCGCTCCCTTGAGCCTGAACCTCAGCGCTTTGGCGTTTTCCTCTAGAGTCTCGATCTCCATA
Organism: Microcaldota archaeon; assembly: GCA_021810685.1. Next base: position 2,997 of record JAJZII010000022.1, on the reverse strand, counting down.
GAGTCACTTGTTCTTGCAGACGACAGCTACACTCGCTTCATAGCATATTAATAAATGTGCAGCACAATAGGACTGATCGCTGACAATCAGCAAGTATAGATTAGGCACAACAATATTTATAAAGGTAAGGTTGAAGGGGAAGTTGAGGGGAAGGAGATGAGCTTTGAGGGAATGCTCGCTGAGGCGCTGAAGGGCGGAACCCTGGGCACCGACCAGTATGCACTGGAATTTAAGAAGCGGCCGCACGTCTCGCGCTCGAAGGTAGAGGAATATGGCAACGTGGCTTACCTGAAAGTTGGAGACCTCAAGGCGACCAGATATGAGAACGATTCCTCCATGCGCTATATAGCGGCAAGGGACATTACTTACGACCTGCTTCTTAGCATATACGACGTCAACACCAGCGCCTTGGCGTGCGCCAGGGTCTACGGCAACGCGAAGAAGCTGGAACCAGGGCTCGTGAGGTTCGCACGTTCCATACGCAGGCCGAACTTCGAGGCCAGAATAATAGGGCTCCAGAACGGCGAAAGCACTGCAGAGCTCGAACAGGTGCTCGGTTTCTTAGGTAGGGAGAAGATCAAGGTGTTCGAGGTCGACCTCTTCGGCGCCGATACGCGCCACATAACGGTCGACGCGAAGGTGGGTATGAGCTTCAATATCCTGGTTGACGACAGACTTTACAAGCCAGGGGAACTCAAGAGCAGGCTCACGATGGACCAGTTCCAGAGGGTGCTGGGCCAGGGAAAGGCCTGAAGAAGAGCTCCTTGTGCACTGGAGCGCCTTCGCCGAGTATGCTCTGCATGAGGGAGATGCCGTTGCAGATGAACTCGTAGCGCCCGCCGGCCAGTGCAGAGTGCGTCCTTGCGCTGGCATCGTCGCTCAGCAAGCCATGGACCCTCGCCAGAGTCAGGTGCGGCACGAAAGGCCTTGACTCATCGTGGATGCCAAGGCGTTCAAGGCCCGCGTACAGCTTCGAGTGAAGCTCGGAGAGCTCCGTTGCACCATCCTCCACCCCCAGGAATATGACACGGGGCGAACCGCTGCCGAAGGTGCTTGGCGCACCGATGCTTATCTTGAATGGGGCGCGCTCAATGCAGCTCATTACGTGCTCGATATATGGCACAGACGATGCCTTCACGTAACCTAGGAACGCCAGTGTTATGTGCATGTTGGCCTCGCGGACTGGGCTCATGCCCAGCACGGCAAGCGACTTCGCCTGTAAGGCTATCGCAGCCACTGCGGCCCTTGGAAGCTCCACACACACGAAGGCGCGGATGCGCTCCTGCGCGCTATCAGTTCCCATATTGCTAACTGAATTCACTTCGTAAACCTCTGCCTTATGATGTACATGAGGATGGCTATGCCGTCCTTGGCACTTATCTTCTTGCCCTCTTCGAATGTTCTGCCCTTGTAGCGTATGTCGACGCTCACAATCTTGTAGCCGTTCTTGGCCAGCACAATGGCTATCTCAGGGTCCATCTGCCAGCCCTCCTGCCTGAGCCCGCGGCCCTTCAACATAGACACCTTGAAGATTTTGTACGCCGCGTTCATGTCGTGTATCGATTGACTGTAGAGCACGTTGAAGACCACCGTATGCACCCTTGTCGCGAGAACGCCCATGAGGTACCGCTTGCCCTCATTCCTTGGCCTGCTGCCGAACACGGGGTGCATGTCGGTCAGTGCGCCAAGGAGCTTCCCATAGTCTTCAGGGCAGTACTCTTCATCAGCGTCCTGGATTATAACGATGCCGTTCGTGGTTTGGGCCATACCCTGCCTGACTGCGTGGCCTTTGCCCATCTTCCTGTCGCTCATTATGAGCGTGCAGCGGGAGTTCTTATCGCCGGCCATCGCGCGCTTTATCTCGTCCAGGGTGTTGTCCGACGATTCGTCGTAGACCACTAGCAGCTTGTCTACCATAGGCTGCGCCAGGACACGCGTTATTATGCTATACGCTGTCTTGCCCTCATTGTATATAGGCATTATCACAGTCACTTCGTCGTTTCCGTGCACCAGTGCACCCCACTTATTTTCCCAGGCTAACATTTATAGGCAACACGCAAGACACGACAAGGTTTATTTAATTTCGCGCGCTATACCAGTATGCCAACCAAATATATTGTTGTAGTTGGCTCGCTGCTCAGTGGGCTCGGAAAAGGTATAGTGACTGCTTCTATAGGCAAGATACTCTCAATGTACGGCTTTAGGGTCAGACCACTAAAGTTCGACGGCTACCTCAACTATGACTGCGGCACGATGAACCCTTACAGGCACGGCGAAGTCTTCGTTCTCGACGACAAGGGTGAAGTGGACATGGATTTCGGCACTTACGAGAGATTCCTCGACGTGAACATGAGCACCGATTTCTCCATGACTGGCGGCAAGCTCTTCGGCGAGATAATAACGAAAGAGCGCAGGGGTGACTTCCTCGGCAGGGACGTCCAGATAATACCAGACATGGTGGGAATGATACTCGACAAGATAGAGGGCGTGGCCGCCAAGGAGAAGCTCGACATCATGCTCATAGAAGTCGGAGGCACGGTGGGTGACATAGAGAATGGTTATTTCGTCGAGGCGATGAGGCAGCTAGCGCTGAAACAGAAGACGGTATTCGTTGACGTGACGTACGTGCCGGAGCTCACCACCGTCGGCGAGCAGAAGACCAAACCGACGCAAATAGCGCTGAGGGGCCTGATGCAGAATGGCATACGGCCAGACTTCATATTCTGCAGGTCGGAGCGGCCCATGAACAAGAGTGCGAGGCGCAAGATAGCGATGTTCGCGAACCTCGATGAGAGCAGGGTCCTCGATGACCACGACGCCGGCAACATATACTCCATGCCACTGAGCTTTATTGAGCAGGGCATTGATTCACTGCTCCTCAAGGATCTTGGGATGGATGGCGCAGCTCTCGACAGAGACATGCTTAATGGGCTACGGAAATACGCTGACGCGATAGAACACAACGCTGGCAGGGAGGTGAACGTTGCCATAGTCGGC
>JAJZII010000021.1 GCA_021810685.1 Microcaldota archaeon | reverse complement strand
CAAGTTTTTCGGCGACGGCTTTACGCTGCGCGTGTTTACTATAATGCTGTTCCTGCTACTGTCAATAGCAGGGATAGGGTTCTCCATATACATGTTTACCATCGCCACGACGACGTACATGTACATGCTATCGCTCGCGTTCTTCGTGCTGTCCGCTGTATCGAGCTTCTTCAACATATCAGCGTCGATAATGTACTATAGGTCGTACTTCTACGTAAACCACCTGAAGAGCATACAGCAGGGCCTCAAGCCCATAACGAAGTACCCAAAGGTCGCGGCCGTGGTGCCTGTGTACAACGAGGAGCCGGCCGTAGTAGAGGAGACACTGGAGAGCATTTCAACGCTCAACTACCCGAAGGCGAAGCTCGTAAGGTATTTGCTTGATGATTCGACAGAGATTGCGATATGTTCGGAACTCGAGGCGTACTGCGCCTCCAACGGCGTACGCTACATCCACAGGGACAACCGCAACGGCTACAAGGCAGGCGCGCTGAACAACATGCTCAAGGGTGCCGAAGAGGAATTCATAGCCATATTCGATTTCGACGAGCACATAGTGGACAGGAACTTTCTCGTTGACCTGCTGCCATACTTCAGCAACAAGTCAATGTCTTACGTGCAGACGGAGAAGACGCGCACTGGCGGAGGCCTGCTCTCAGAAACGATAAACCTCTTCGACGCATTCTTCTTCAAGTTCATAGAGCCTGCCAGGGCCCTCAACAACACTGCCATATTCGCCGGTTCGTGCGGCCTAATACGCAGGTCTATACTGGACAAGCTTGGGGGGTTCCCCGAATACGTGATAGAAGACACGTTCTTCAGCTTTGAGTCGGACCGCAGCAACTACAAGAGCCTGTATGTGCCAAAGGTGTACGCCGTGGGCAAGCCGCTCAGGACCTTCACGGAGCTGGCCAAGCAGCAGTGGCGCTACAACTACGGCGATACGCAGTTCATCGGCTACTTCTTCAAGCGCACGAACGGCCTGCGCAAATCACCCCTGATGCGCATGGACTACATAACGCACGGCATGGGGCTCAACTATATCTCGATAGTGCTCATAATGTTTACCGTAGTTTCGATGCTCATAGTGTTCTCATCGCTGGTGTTTGCCCACCTGACGCTTACCCAGGTTGTGACTGCCACATCTATGCGCTTCTATGCCGAGATGGCCGGCGCCGCCGCGTTGGTGCTGTCAATATTTGCACCAATTATACTGGCCAAGATATACTTCAACTCGGCCAAGAAGGGTGTGATGCTGTTCGCTTTGAACTACGCTCTCGCGTTCATAAGGACAAAGGCGGCCATAGCCGCGCTACTGCACATGAACCCGATGGTAAAGTGGAACAGGAACAACGCGCTGAAGGGATCCAGGCTGCTCGCCTCCATCGTTAGCACAAAGGTAGAGCTGGCGTTTTCATCCATAGTGCTACTGTTCGGCCTGCTCGCCGCCGCGACGCAGAATGTGCTAGGTGGCATATGGCTCATGGGTTATGGGATAATGTACCTGCTTACTACTGCTTTCATCTACAAGTACGGCTGATATAGTGATATACATAAAGCTCCACGACACTGACGAAGGTAGGATAGTGGCAATGTGCGACGAGGCGCTCATCGACAAGGTGCTCGAGGAGGGCGACACCTACCTGGACATAAAGGATTACGCCGAGTTCTACAAGGGCGACCTCATCGGCGTAAAGGAGTTCAACGAGGTCAATTTCACGCGTATAGACTCAGTGAATGTGGTAGGCAAGGAGGCAGTAGCCCTTGCGATAAGCAAGGCCCTCGTAGCCGAAAAGAGCATCAAGAACGTTGCCGGAGTGCCATATGCGCAGGCCTACTGGATGGCAAAGAAAGAGTGACTGCCGCTCACTCTGCGCTTCCTGTCAGTTCAAGTATAGTAGCTGCGATGTCGCCGTTGTTGTGCTCCAGGGCATCGCGTACTCTCTCCCTGTCTGAAATACCCGTCTTAGAAGACACAAGTTCAATATCCTCGTCTGTCACCTCTGGCTTGCTATCCGGTTCCTCCTTCGGCTTCTCTGAAACATCGCCAGCTATCTGGAAGCTCAGCGCTCCCTGTGCCTCTATCTGCGTGACCTGTGGGTTCTCTATTACTATCTGCCTGTCTGGGCACTCTATCGTAACGCTGGTGGCCTGCAGCTCTGTGGACTTTATGCCCATCTTCGCCATCATGTTCCTAAGCGTGCGCGGGTCTATGTTCGGCATCATGCAATCACGTCAGCGCCTGCGCGCGAAAAGCGTAACCTCCATGCGGTTGTGCGGCAGCTTCTTCACCGCGATTGATCCGTAATTACTAGAGATGACCTCCTTAACGTATTTAATACGTTCCTCAATTTTCTTGTCAACCAGCTTTATCGTCATTATCAGTGCAGAGCCTGGTTCAGCGAAGCGTGCCACAGAATCCATGATAGCGCACGCTGTGTCGGGTGCCACGTTGGCATCCATCGTGACCATGCCGAACGGCCCGAGCCCATCCAAAGCATCCAGAGCTGCGCCGTCCATGGCAGATTTCAGGTGGAGTACTGCTGGTCGATAGGCCTCGCAGGCCTGCTTGGCACCTCCAATTGTGGTCGCGAAAATGTTCGAGTCTATCTTGGAGAGCAGAGCGGCTGCATCTTCCGTGTTATTCTCCACAGCTACCACTACGCTTCCGTACCTGCAGAGGCGTTTGTAGTCAAGCATCGCACTGTCGACAGCAACCACGCGCCTGCCATGCCTTGCCAGATAATCAGTCCAGCCTCCTGGCGCCGCGCCGATGTCAAGGCATGTACCTGCGCCGTCCATGTCTACTGAGAAATATCTAACAGCTTCGTCAAGCTTCAGCTCTGACCTGTTGATGGCGTCGTAGCGCATGCGGTTGAAGGCTCTGAACCAGTCCATAATGGCAGGTTTGCCGTCAACTCTGCTGACCAGTGCATCGTTCCCGGAAAGCACCAGGTAAGCCATGCACTTCGGGTCGTCCATGTCGGCATGGAAACCCTGTTCCTCAAGCATGTTGCCAAGCCTGACCTCCACGCTCTTGGCTTTGTCTCCCACAACTGAACCCATGCGCATGGCCTCTATCTTGAACGTGGTATTTTTGTCTAGCACCTTTGCGAGCGCGCCTGCTATGCTTTCATAGCCGTCTACCTTCGCCGTTGCGAGGAGCGGAAGCAGCATGTCAATGAATGTTGGCCTCGCAGCGTCCATGAGTCCTGCCATCTCATCCTTGCATCTGTCTATATCTACGACGATTACGCTCTCGGATAGCCTTCTCGGTATCTTTAGCCTTTCTACGCCTAGAATGCCTCTAAGCTCCCTCAGAGCGAGGCCCATAAAGTGCCAGTCCGCCATAAGGATGTAGTCCAACAAGCCCACCGTGCGCGCAGGGCGCGCAACAGATATATTGCTTTGTAACTAAATACCAGATGCATGCTGTGCAGTATTCATGTGAAGGTGCTCATTGATGAGTAAAGAGCTCGACGAGGCCGAATGCTCCAAGGAAGAGCGGCTCATGCTCGCTGGCGCCAAAAGCGACGTCTTCGAGTTCAGGATGCTTGACTGGTACTACCTTAAGGACGAGCGCGAGCTTTCGCACAGCCTACAAGCTGATGTGCTCACGGCCGCGGAACTTGAATCAGCGTTTGAAGGGCCGTACAAACACCTTGACGATTGGAAAGCAAGAAACGTTGCATACTCACTGGTCCACGTAGCCTCCATGCCCTTTACCAACTACATGCAGCTCGAGGCCAGGCGCGACGTCCTGGCAAAGGCAGCAGGCGCGCAGGTATATTTCATCGAGAAGCAGAAGTTCTTCGGCCTCAGCACGCCGGAAGGGATAGAAATCACCGACTTCATCATGGCCAGCGGCAAGGTGCTGCTCCTGAGGCATGACACCGACCGGAGGCGGAAGGTGTACAGCAGGACGGGCGCACTCATTGACGATTCTGGAACGGTGGCGAGCTATTCCGCCTTTGCCGAGACTGTGAAGGGTTCGTCTACTGTTGTTGATGAATTCCTCGCGGATCCGAGGCTCAAGCTGCAGCCTGAGCGGATCAATCAGGAGTGCGACCAGTGCGGCAACGACGAGGCCTGGGTGATGTACTACGGCATACGCATAGGCGACGAGCCGCCGCTGATAATAACGAAGTGCACAGAGTGTGGTGCCACGTCGAGGACCGGTGTCGGATAACCTGCTTCTGACAGAATTATGGACTCTGCGGGAATTGAACCCGCAACCTCCCGCTTGCAAAGCGGGCGCTCTACCATTGAGCCAAGAGCCCTGATAATTAGGTTACCTTGCCTGCTTTTTTATGCCTTTCTTCTTGGGCTTGTCGTGCGACAGCTTAGGCACGGGCTTCTTCGCCGCCTTCTTGGGTGCGGGTCTGCTTGGTTTGGGCGCCGGCTTCGCCTTGACCATGTGCACCTCTGTGCTCTTCCTCGCCTGCGGCGCACCTGCCGCATGCCTGGCGTTGTTCTTGGTCGTCATCTGCTCTATCAGCGTCAGCTCCTTCTCGTTTATGCGCTCGCCTGCGAGCCTGTTTATTATTGTATCTGAGATGTTGCTGCTGACTGACTCGGAGTCCTTTGATGCTGTCGAGACGAAGGCGTTCTCGATATCGCTCTTCTTGATGATTCCCTCTAACTCCTTCAGGCGCCGTATCTGCTCTATCTCCTTGCTGTCATTCTTCTTGGCCTTCGGTTTCATCGCGAATCACGTTTTGATTAATGCCTCTCTATTTGCCATGGGATGCTATTTATGCATTGCTGCGCCCACGGCGCATCACTGCGGCTCGCGTCCTCTGTTCGTCAAATTACGTGCACTGGGGCAACGCCTAAATACTTCCTTAGAGCGTGAAGTGCTCCCCTGGCTTTGGCACAACGGCGTTGTAGCGGTCCTTCAGCGCGTCCCTGAGCGATTCGCTTTTGGTCTGCTCCCCGTGCACTATAAAGACATTCTTCAGCCCGTTTATCTTCTTAGGTATAGTTTCAAGCTGCTTCCTGTCCGCGTGCGCCGACATGTGGTACATCTCGACGTCCATCTGCACGTTCACATCCTTGCCGTCGACATTGACCTTCTTGGCGCCATCCTGCAGCTGCCTGCCGAGTGTGCCATCGCCCTGGTAGCCCACTAATATGAGCTTGTTGAGCGGGTTGTTCGCCATCTTCTGCAGGTAGTACATGATCGGGCCGCCGGAGAGCATGCCGCTCGTGGTGACAACTATTGAGCTGTCGTCGCTCGTGACCACCGTGTTCCTCATGCTCTTCTTCTCGATGTACGAGAAGTTATCGCTCTTGAACGGATCGAAGTCGCTCATCAGTATCCTGCTCTGCAGCTCCTTTCTGCAGTAAATGACGTTGTGCCTGTGAATCTTCATTACCTTCTGTATCATGCCGTCTATGTAGATCGGCACCTTCGGTATCGCGCCGCTGCTCATGTAGTCGTCTATGACGAAGAGCACCTCCTGCGCCCTCCCAACTGCGAAGCTCGGCACCACCACCTTGCCGCCGCGCTTGATCGTGTCCCTTATGCTCGCCACGAAGTCGCGTATGGTGTCATGCTCTGGCTTGAAGATGTCATTCTGCGCGCCGTACGTGCTCTCTATTATGAGCGTGTCGGCGCTGAGGCTCTTCAGGTCCGCGCCGCTGAGCAGTCTGGTACGCGAGAGGTTTATGTCGCCAGTGTAGACGAGCGTGTGCCTGCCGTCGCTGACCTTGACTATCGCGGCGCCCAGTATGTGGCCCGCCGGTATCAGGGTTATCGCCAGGTCCTTTATCCTGAACTCCTCCTTGAACTCCTTTATCGTCAGGCTCTTGTTCAGCTTGGCCAGCCCCTCCTTCGTCACGTTCTTGGGCTTGCTGAGGCGCATGTAGTCGTTGAGGAGCACGTTGGTGAGCTCTATCGTCGGCTTCGTGGCGTAGGTCTTACCTTTGCACCCTACTGTGTATATGTGCGGCAGGTACCCGCTGTGGTCCATGTGCGCGTGCGTTATTATTACGCCGTCTATCTCCTGCAGCTCGCTGTCGGTTATCCTGGGGTACTCCGCCCCCTGTTCTTCGAACTTGACTCCTGCATCGAGGAGTATCTTAGTATCCTTGCTTCTTACCATTATGCAGCTGCGGCCGACTTCGCCCGCGGCTCCAAAAAAAGTTATTTCCAATTCTAACACCTGTCGTATTCACTTTGCTGTGACTGTATATCCCGTATGCCGTATTCCGCATCCATCGGGATTTGTTTGTTCTTCATTCATTTGTCCTTCTTCTTTATCACTGCGATGTCTTCCAGGTTTATCTTCTGCACTTGCATCGGCATAGCGTGCCTCTTCGGCTTCGGTTTCGCCATGCGGCGCTCGTCTATTCCGAGCAGGTGCTTAAGTTCCCTATATTTATCGTCCAGCTTAGCATCGAGGCCCGTCACGTTCTTCTCCAGCTCCTCGAGCTCCTTCTTGTACTGCTCTATGTCCCCTTTTATGAAGCCCTGCTTCCTCTCCAGCCTAACGACCTTGTAGAAGTCGTCGAGCTGCGCGCTTATGTCATTGATCTTGCGCACTATGTCGCGCTCCGCCGTCAGTGACATCTTGGCCTCGGTGGAGAGCTTGAACTCAAGCATGTTCTTCATGCGCTTGAGCTCCCTGCCCTTCTTCGGGTCCTGCTTCGCCTTCTCGCTCTCGAGGAAACCGGTTATAGCGACGAGCTCAGATTGCTTGTACTCGAGCCTTATCCTGAGCTTCTTTATCCTGTCTACCATTGAGCTGCGCTCCTTGCGCATCGTGTCTATGGTGCCCTTGACCTCCTGGGCCTGGGCGTTGGATGACTCCTTAATCAGGTCGTTGAGCGACTTGTGGCCGTCAGGCATTCCGTAGCCCTGCCTCTGTGCGTGCACATGGCTGCCTGGTGCCGTCGCATGCGCTGTCTGCTGCGGCATCACCTTTGGCTGCTCCGCTTTCGTCTCCATTGCCTCCTGCTTAGCTTCCTGCCTTTCTTTCTGCGGACTTTCATCTGCCAACGAATCGCCTTTCTGTATACTCATGACGTATGATTGTTGACCCTGTTATCAAGGGTCGTGCCATAAACCTTAAGCAGCATATCTGTGGTTCTCCTAACAGAATAGGTGTCGGCCGTATCTGTCATACCCTTATACGAGCCTATATTATTTATAACCTTCTCTATTTTCCTGGAGCAGTCCCTACTATCTTTCGGGGCAAATTTCTCGCCGTTCCTGCCGTTCTCTATAAGCATACTAAGCGCCATATAATCAGCGCCAACGACCGGCGTTCCGCAGGCCATCGCCTCGAGCGCTACTATGCCCTGCGTCTCGAAGGTGCTAGGCATGCAGAAGAGGTCTGCCGCCGCGTAATACTGCGGTAGCTCCTTTTCGGGCACGAAGCCAGCAAACGTGACCCTGTCCTCTATGCCGTAGCGCCTGACCATGGATTCGTACTTCTCCTTCTTTGGCCCGGTGCCGCCTATGACAAACCTTATGGGCTTGCCTTTCAGCCTCCTGGCGGCGCCTATGAGCGTCTCCACGTTCTTTTCGGTGCTCAGCCTGCCGAGGTAGAGAACGAGGTGCTCGTCCCCCTTCTTCATGAGGCGCTCCCTGACCTTCCTGCCGTTTGCCTTGGAGTTGAACCTCGTCATGTCGATGCCATTGGGCACCACCGATACGTTGCCTATCTGGTGCTTGCCTAAAAGCTCCCTCACCGGCTCACTAGGCGCTATGACAGAGTCGCATTTGCCGTAGAAGAACTTTGCATAGGGCCACGCATACCTTGTAAGTATCCTGTTTGT
>JAJZII010000020.1 GCA_021810685.1 Microcaldota archaeon | reverse complement strand
AGTTTGTTTACATAGGTATAGCTATCATGGCCATCGGCGTGCTGTTCTATGGCGCGGCCGTGGCTACTGCAGTGCCGGCGGGCAAGAGCCTCGTGGCCTTCCAGCTGACAGACCCACCCATAGTTCCAAACGGCACGCAATCCCTTTTCATAACATACTCGTCGCTGCAGTTGCACGTAATACCGTCCAACAGCGTCAGTACCCCTTCTAACGCCACGACTAGTGGATGGGTGACCGTCAACGGCACTGGTTCGGTCAACCTGATGTCGCTCACCAACGTAAGCAGGGTAATAGGTACGGCCATAGTGAACCTCAACTCGACGGTCAACATGGCCAGGTTCAACATAACTTCGGCCAACATAACGATAAACGGGACCTCATACCCTGTCACTGTGCCTTCTTCGCAGGTAACTGCGCACGTGACACAGAACTCGTCGCTCAACACAACATCTGGGGTGCTGGTCGACATGACTCCGACTGTAATAGAAATATACACAGCAAACACTACCCTCTTCATGATGGTGCCCTCTGTACGCGCGGTGGTAGTCTCCGGAGTCGGAACGCTGCGCGTCGGCTCGACGCAGCCCATCGGGCACGGGGAGCACCACAAGCTTGAGGCGGGCGTGCCAAGCATAACCATAGAAAACACCAGCCTATCCGTGTCCAACTCGACGGTTCACCTGGCGGTGGGTGTGAAGGACACCTCGAACAGCACGGCAACGCTGAGGCACCTGCTACTGTTAGGCAACGAGAACGCGAAGTTCAACCTCAACTCTACGATAAACTCCAGCATACACGAAATGAACAGCAACAGGCCTACAAGCATGGCAGCAATCGGCCTGAACGAGAATGCAGATGCAAACCTCAACCTCACGTCCAACGTCTCAAACTATGGGATCAATGGCAGCGCCGCCGCCCACGCCAGCTCAAACGACAATGCGACAGTCAGCAAGGACCACGGGAACTACAACGGCAGCAACGACCATGGCAGTAACGACCATGCAGGCGCTGCGATTGGCGTCAACCTCAACTCGACGCTCAGCAGGGCCCTGCCGTTCGAGGATGTTAACGTTACGGCGAGCATCAAGTCGCTGAGGACCATAAACTTCTTCGTAAGCCAGAACGGCACGCTCACACTGCCATTCCTGACTGCGCATGGAGTTGATGACTTCGGGCAGGGGAGCTCAGGGTTCACCCTACAGCCTGGCCAGAGTGCCGTGCTGACATTCAACGGAGCGATAACGTACGCGCACGGCCACATAAAGGTGAGTATAATACCGAACGACACCTACAGGGTGGTGATTACGGGCGAGGAGGACCTCCACGCGAGCGCCAACGTGACAGCAACAGCGAACGCGATATGATCTGGTAGCAGCCTAACGGAATACAAAGCACAAAACCTACGGGGGCATAGCCGATGTCGAAAAACTGGAAGACAAAGGAGCAGATAATACTGCTGCTGAAGGAGCGACGCATGACGCTCACCGACATCAGTTCCAGGCTCGGCCTCGCGCCCTCTACAGTAAGTCAGCACATGAAGGAACTCGCCGCTCTCGGCGCAATCCGGGAGGCGGACGAGCAGTTCAGCAGGAAGTGGAGATACTACGAAGCAGTGGCCGGCTTCAGCATAGAACGGACCGGCCATCCTACTCTAGTGCTGGCAAGAAGGATAGCAGCGACGGCCGCAGTGGCGGTGATAGCCATTCTTGTGCTGCTTTACGCTCTTCACGGCACTCCTGCTGTCCCCCAGGCTCCGGTTACCGTGGGTAATAACATTACTGCAGGCTCGACAGCCCAGGCGCAGCAACAGCAGAGCATTGCAGCCGAACCTGCGAGCATAGCTCCTGGCGCGATGGTTCCCGGTGGCTCTACTTTGGTGAGCGTTTCAGATGCTCCGGCGCTGTACAACCTCAGTGGTGTATACCTGACGGTCAACGCGATAGAGGTGCGCAGCGCCTCAGGTGCCAACTACACGCTTCCGCTGACAAACACGACCTTCAACCTTGTCGACCTGCGCAACATATCCATGATGCTTTCGGCATCGAAGCTGCCACAGGGCAATTACACCGGCATAACGCTAATGCTTTCAGGAGCGCGCGTCAAGGTGAACGGCACCAGCGAGCCGCTGGCTATGCCATCGCAGAACATAACACTGGAGCAGAACATAACGATAATGGGAAACACTACCAACTGGGTGAACCTGGACATAAACCTGGCCCACTCGCTGCACGTCACCACCACTAACGGCTTCGCCATGCTGCCCGTCGTAAACCTGTCAATAACCCATAACGCTACCCTCAGGCTGAACAGCACAGGCATAGTGGAGCACTCCCACGGCGTAAGCGAGCACGCGCTCTTCGGCATGGGCGAGCACGGCCGCGAGCACAAGGGCTACAACGCATCAGTCAACTCCGGCGCGTACACCGCCTCCGGGTTACTGCTGAACATGTCTGAAGGCACTCTTGAGGTGCAGGGCAACGACTCGCTGCTGATTGATGTAGGAGACATCAACGTCAGCACCGCAATAGCCACCATAGCTAACTCAACAGGCCGCTACCGCCATATTGGCGAGTTCAACCTCACGGGCAACGAAAGCGTATCGTGCAGCGCAGAGAACGGCTCGTTACTCTGCTCTACCAACGCCCGCGCAAACTACAGCATGATTCACAACGTAGAGAATAGCATAGACGGCCTGTCCAATTCAATAGACTCGTTAGGCGTTAACGCGACCTTAGGAAGTCCTGGCGGAAGGGGTTACGGCCGCGACCGTAATCCGGGCGAGGGCGGTTCAGGGCCGCTGGTGACGATTACCGACAGCACAAGCACGGAAGTGACGACTACTGTGCCATCGCAGCCGCCCAACCCCATCAGCACCACAGTAAACATCACTGGCGGTTTCGGGCTGGGCTGACCGCCTCGCGCATGCGGCATATTTATCCTTTGATTGAATAATACTACCATGGACTACCTGTTCAGGTTCGGTCACGCGCGCCCTTTCCAGAAAGAGATGATGGATGACATCAGCAGCGCTCTGGCCGATAGGAGGGACATACTCGTCAACGCGCCGACAGGTGTGGGTAAGACCGACGCCTCGATAAGTGCAGCGCTTACCTTTGCGCTCAAGAACGACCTTGACGTGCTTTTCCTAACACCGAAGATATCGCAGCACAGGATAGTGGTGGATGCGCTCACTGACCTGCGCGCGAAGTTCGCCCTCAGCATGAACTTCGTCGACATGGTAGGCAAGCGCAACATGTGTATAAACGACAGGGTAAACATGATAGAGAGCGACGCTTTCTACCCTGCCTGCGAGAGCCTGGTCAAGCACGACAAATGCCAATATTTCTCGAAGGCCAAGCTCCTCCAGGGCGACGCGTCGGAGCTCGCCGGCTCGCTCAATTCAGGGCACAACTCGCTTTTCGAGGAGTCGTTCAATCGAGGGCTCTGCGCCTATGAAGTGGCGGCGAAGCTGGCGCGCAACGCACGCGTCATCATAGCTGGCTACCCTCATGTGCTCAACCCGTTCACCAAGGGCACCTTCATGAAGAAGATAGCCCACAGCATGGAACGCAGCATCGTGATATGGGACGAGGCGCATAACATACTGGAAGCTGCGAACTCTTACTTCAGCAACGCCATATCTGAATACACTATAGAGCGCGCCTCCAAGGAGCTCCAGGCGGTCGGTTCGCCGATGGACCTGGGTTACCTTGCGTTCGCGCTCTCGAAGCTTGCTGACAGGCGCATAAAGGCTGGGGGCGAGGCCTTTGTGGAGATGGATGAGCTGCCTACAGATCTGACGCAGGATGTCAAGCAGATAACTTCGGAGATGGAGAAGGCTGGCCTCGAATACATTGAGGCCTCAAAGGCCAAGCGCTCGTCGCTCCTCCACTTATCAGGATTCCTGAAGGACTGGATGGAGGAAAGTACCTCAGTCGCTCGCATAATAAACAGGCGCGGCGGCAAGGCGCGCCTCTCGCTCAGCTGCCTCTACCCCGAGCGCTCGTTACCCGTGTTCGGCGAGGCCTACTCAAACATATTCATGAGCGCCACGCTCGTGCCTTTGGAGATGTACGCCGACCTCTTCGGCGTCGAGGGAGCGATGCTGAGGAGCTACGGCTCGCCCTTCCCAAAAGCCAACCGCATGGCCTTCATCGACGACAGCGTAACGACGAAGTATGAGCACAGATCTGTGCTCGAGTACAAAAAGATAGCTGTCCGCATAGCCTCGGTAAAGGAGAGAGTGCCGGGCAACATCGCCGTGTTCTTCCCGAGCTTCGAGGTGCTCGAAAGCGTCTACAGATACATGCAGGCCGGTAGCTCGATACTGGTCCAGAGGCGCGATATGCGCAACATCGCGGTCGAGAAGCTGATAAAGGACTTCCAGGAGAGCGAGGGCACGATGCTCTTCGCTGTCATGGGCGGCAGCCTCAGCGAGGGCATAGATTACCAGAACAACTCGATAAAAGGTATAGTGATAGTCGGCATACCCCTCACAAGGCCGGACCTAGAGCTGAGCGCTAAGATCAACTACATCAATGGCAAGTTCGCCGGCAAGGGTAACGAGTACATGTACCTCATACCTGCAATAATACGCGCGGTGCAGGCCGCCGGCAGGGCGATACGCAGCGAGAAAGACAAGGCGGTCATAGTATTCATGGATATGCGCTACGGCTGGCGTATGTACTCGTCGCTGATAGGAAACTCGATGCCCATAGAGAAGGGCAGGAACTACCCCGCGATGATAGAAGAGTTCTGGAGGGCCAGGAAGGCCCCTGCAAGTGCACTAGAAGATTCCGTAAACTAGCACGTACAGGCCTATCCCTATGCCGATGCCGAACAGCAGCGGCGGTATCGCGGGCAGCGCCCTCCTGTACCTGCGCAGTATATACATGGTCAGCACAAGCCCTATTATCGCGCCGAAGCTTACAAAGAAGCTGAGCACGAAGCTGAGGCTGACCTTGTAGGCTGCAATAGCCACCATGAGAGGCACTGCTAGGTCTCCTGTTCCCAGCCCGACGCTCGCCACGAGCGGCACAAAGCCCTTCTGTGCTATCTTCTGCATCGGCTTTCCCTTGGCCTTCAGCATGCGCACCTCTTTGTTGTACTCCCTAAGCTCCGAGGCGCTGAGCCTGCTCTTCGGCATCGCCTCTATCTCGTTGACGTCCACCATGAAGGCGAGGTTTTGGCTCTGCACCATGTTCGCCAGCGTGATCATGTGCTTGGTGACGAACACCGCAATGAAGTCGTACGCCGCGAGTATCATCATTAGCACGATCGCCGTCAGGAAGCTGAAGCCCGTACCTAGCGCCACTCCTACTCCTATGCTGGCTATTATGGCGGCAAGGTTCCTGAGGTTTGGGCGCAGGTTTTTCGCAGCGACGAGCGCGAGGCCTAACGCACCGCCTATAACGAACGAGACCTGTACCTGGCTCCCCAACAGGGTTATGGTCGAGCTCACGAACAATGCAGTGATTATGGAGAACACTATAGCTGACGCAAAGAATATCACAAACCCCTCAAACAGCCTGTAGATGCTCGTGTAATACTTGAGGACCAGTATCATAACGGCGGTGACTCCGATGATGTAAAAAATGAAGAGCACCGCCTCGTTCGGGCCTGTAACGACCTGCGCGCTCGCTATCTGCTGATAGGTCGCGCCGTTGAACAGCAGCGCGGCGAGCAGCAGCCCAGCGAACTGGACGATCATGAACATGGTCAGTATCTGCAGAAGCTGCCTAAGTTCTATGACACGCATGCTCAAAGCATAACACCTCTCATTCCGCTTCATGCTTCACGGTCTTTATGATGCCGGGGCGCGGGGTGTATATGTCACCGCTGCGCTCGAGCTCCGTTATGTACTTGCTGGCCGTTGCCGAATCGATGCCCTCCTTCGTAGCCTCCTCCATGATGCGCTGCATCTTCGCCATCCCGCCTTCCTTCTCTTCGAGCGCCTTTATGATGCCGAGCATCTTGTTTATCTTGTCGACCTTCTCCCTAGGCATCCCTGTCATTATCGTGTCGATGTCGGTGCGGCCGCTCTTGTCCACGGCAAGGGTCTTCAGCATGAATTCGCTGAGCTCGATGGCGCGTTCCGCGTCGCTTACCTCGACGACAGGCGCCAGCCTGGACTTCGCGGATGCCTCGCTCATGCGTACGAGGCCCTCTATCTGCCTCGGTGTTATCGGAGTTGCGCCCTGCCTCGCGCCGATCTTCCTAAGGTCAACATAATAGTTCATAATGCGCTCCGACGCCTCCTCGCTCAGCATCGGGTTTACGCTCCTCCTCGCATATGCAATGTACTTCCTGAGCAGCTCGCCGTCGAGGGGCGGCTGCTCCACCTGCACCTGCGTCTGCACCTCTGCTATGGCAGCGCCTGCGACCTCATGCTGCGTCAGTATATGCCTGGCTATGTTCCTGTCGAGCTCCTCATCCATTATGTCTTTTATCGGGAAGATGAGGTCGAACCTCGAGAGCAATGTCGGCGGTATGTCGAACTGGTCCGCTGGGTAGCTGTGCGGATCAAACCTTCCGTACTTGGGGTTCGCTGCCGCGAGGACCGCGGCCCTCGCGCTGAACGTGGCTATGATGCCCGCCTTCGCGACGCTTATCGTCTGAGATTCCAGCGCCTCGTGCAGCGCCGCCCTGTCGTCGTCGCCTACCTTGTCGAACTCATCGATGCAGACCGCTCCGCCGGATCCCAAAACCAGTGCTCCTGCTTTCAAAACCCAGCCCCCTTCGGAGAAGTCGTCCCTCTCCGCTATTGCGGTCAGGCCTCCTCCTGTCACCGACTTGCCGCTGACATATATGCCCTTGGGCACTAGCCTCGACACTGCCTGCAGTATCCTTGTCTTGGCGCTTCCAGGGTCGCCTATGAGTAGTATATGCATGTCGCTGCGCACCATCCCGCCGTCTATGAGCCTCTTGCCCGACGTGCCCCCGAAGAGCTGCAGCGTCACGGCCTGCTTTATCTCGTCGTAGCCGTATATCGAAGGCGCTATCGACTTCGCTATTTTCTGGAATATCTGCGGATCCTTGCTCAGCTCGCGTATCTGGCGCTCCTCCTCGTCGTCTATCTGGAGGTCGGAGAACTCCTTCTGCTTCGGCACTATTGAGACCGTCTCGAGGAACATTGTGAAGAGGCTGGGATCCGCGGCCTTGCCCCGCGCGTTCTTCCTGGGCCTTATGCGCAGTATGCCGGTCAGGTCTATCCTGTCGCCAGGTATTACTGTGTTTACTAAGTCATCCTTTATCCAGACCTCGAGCTGCCAGGTGGGTGTGTTTCCCTTCAGCTTCTCCAGCGGGTCCTGCACTGCTATCTTCTGCAGGTTGACGAACTGCGATTCATCAGCCACCTGCTTGAGCGACCTGCGCTTGCACTGCAGACATATTTCAGGTATCTCATCCTTGTCCACGCGCACGTGAACCTTGTTGGCGCAGAAGGTGCACTCGTAGACGCCTATTTTGACCTTCGGGCTTATCTCTGAGCGCTTGACTATCAGGCTGTCCAGCAGTATCAGCTTGCCTATGAAGGCGGAGCCCACGTCCTGCACGAGCGGCGTGTTTATGTTCTGGTTGAAGAAGCGCACGTGGGGCTCGTTGTGGGCCATGTCCACGTCATTCATCTTCCCCTTGAGCGACTCGTCCGCAGCCTCTATTATGAGTTCGGGCTTGTCCATCAAGTCGCTCGCGAGTTCCGGGTTGAACTTCGCCAAGTCGCGCACGTCGACCCTGAGGCTGCGCCTGCTGGGGAACGCTATTATCAGGTCATTTATCTGCTCGCGGTAGTAGCGCTCGAGGAAGTCGTCGAACATCTGCCTTATCGGCCCAGCGGCAGCGTTGTCCATTTTATCACTGATGGGGCGTCCAGCCTGCCCCGTGTTACTTTTTACTATTTGCCCGAAGAAGTATTAAGGCTTTGGAACACAACACTTTAAAGCGCGCAAAGGACAACAAATACCGGAAGCGTACCGGTCCACTAACGGTTTTCCCATGGTTGATGAAAAGGA
>JAJZII010000019.1 GCA_021810685.1 Microcaldota archaeon | reverse complement strand
ACCAGGTACAGTGTTGGAATGCGGCATCTGGGAAGGCATAGGTTGGACCGTTGCAGGTGTGGGGCCGGCAGTCGGCTGCGATGACTGCGGCAGCGACGAAGCCTGAGCTGCTGGTGCAGCAGGCGCGCCAGGAGCTGCCATCGGGGGTTGGAACTGAGGAGGTGCTGACTTCGGCGGCTCGGGAGGCTTTGGCATTCCCTCCTTCACCTGCATGAAGCCCTTCTCAGTAAGCGTTACGCTCAGCGCACCATTCCTTATATCCACGGTGGCGAACTGCTGCTCGGTAAGCTTGTTGAGGTGCATCGCCAGGTCGTGCGGGCTTATGTTCGTTGCGCTGTGAAGGTCGTTTAGCGTGCGCTTTCCCGCCGAGAGCTGCGTAAGTATTGATAGATCGAGGGGGTCGAACGGAAGCTTCGCCTTCTCCGCTGCCTCTGCGACCAGCTGCTTGCCATGCTCTGTTACCTTTATGGCATTCTGGCCGGGCACAGCAGTGGTGAAGTCTATCAGACCCTTGAGCTTAAGCGTGCCCAGTATGTTGGACGCATCGAAGAATGAGGAGTTTATGAGACCGCCGAACTTTTCTACGACCGTAGTGTCGTTTATCCTTTTCAGCGAGGTAAGGTCCAGAAAATTTATTTCGTCGGTCATCGGATCGCTGGATGCCTAAGGCACATATGGTATTGCATAAGAACGTTTTTATTCCTTATCAGGAAAAGGGCTGTTGTATCAGAGCGCAGTTAGCCATGAATGCGCCGTTTGTGACTGGTTAGGATGAGGATACGCTTTTTCGGAGGGGCGCACGAAGTCGGGCGCTCGGCCATACTCGTCGAGGACGACAGGAACATAATGCTTGACTACGGCATAAAGATAGACCACGAGCCCGAGTTTCCTGTCGGCACGCCTAAGGTCGACGCCTGCGTGATCAGCCACGCGCACCTGGACCACAGCGGCTCGGCGCCTGCCTTATACAACGAGAGCCCTGTGGCGACATTCGGAACCATGCCTACGCTCAGGCTGTCGAGCCTGCTGCTCGAGGACTCAATAAAGATCTCGCACAGGAACCACACGAAACTCAACTACCACAACAGGCAGCTCGGGCTCTTCAAGAGCAGGTTCATCAGCATGGATTACCACGAACGTGCAGGCTTCGGGAACTACGATATAACGCTGTACGACGCGGGCCATATAAGCGGCAGCGCGATAACGCTGCTCGAGCGCGCTAAGGGCAGGGAGAACAGGCGCATTGTGTATACAGGCGATTTCAAGCTCTCGCCGCAGACGCTGCACAGGGGCGCAGAGGTAGTCAAGAGCGACGTGCTTATAATAGAGAGCACTTATGCGACGAGGGAGCATACCGACAGGAAGAAGCTGATAGCGGATTTCGTGGACAAGATAAAGGAGACGCTGGACAACAACGGCACGGCGCTGATACCCACGTTTGCAGTAGGCCGCGCGCAGGAGCTTCTCGCGATACTGGAACAGAACGGCCTGGCGGAAAGGACGTATGTGGATGGCATGGCGAGGGAGGCGTCGCGCATCGCGCTCTCGCACCCCAGTTTCATAGAAAATGCAGACGTGCTGAGCGCCGCAGTGAAGAACGCAACGTTCATCGAAATGCCTGGAATGAGGAAGGAGGTACTTGACGGACCATCGATAATCCTGACGCCCGCGGGCATGTTGAACGGAGGGCCGGTGCTCGACTATATAGGAAGGCTAAGACGGGACTCGCACATATTCATAACAGGTTATCAGGTGGAGGGCACCAACGGCAGGAACCTCGTGGAAACAGGCAAGATTGACATAGACGGCAGACGCGAACATGTGAGGACGCCGTTCAGCGTCTATGACTTCTCAGCTCACGCCGGCAAGAGTGACCTGTACAAGTATGTCAGGGATAGCGCACCGAACACCGTCATATGCGTGCACGGCGACCCTAAGAACACCGAAGCTTTCGCGAATGAGCTGAAGGGTGAGGGATTCGATGCCCACGCACCAAAGGTAGGGGACAGCATAGAGCTAGCGGGCTAGTCACCCCTAATTCAGGACTCTCCTTTGTTGCTTATGTAGGTGCAAAACCTACGCCATTTGTGGGTGGGAGGAGGTCAGATTAGATTAGGTCAAGTGATGCTGCCATGAACGGCAATATTATCGTGGCGTCGCCGTCTATCGTGGTATACTTCGCCTTCTCTTTTATCTTGCCCCATGACACTGCCTCCGTGAGCCTGGCACCCGAGAGCGAGCCATCGTACTGCGAAGCCGTAGTTATGTACACTGCGTAGTCCAGGCCTCCTTTGAACTGATTCCACCATATTACGTGGTGCTTGCTTATGCCACCACCTATCATCAACGCCCCTGTTATCTTGTTGTCGAAGGCGATGTTGCTCAGTTCCAGCTCGTCTTTTATCACGTCGAGCTTGAAGTCGTGGTGGTTCTGCGCGAAGATTGCGAGCTGGGTGCCGAACGCACCGTCTACTATCCCTGGGTTGAATACCTTGACCTTATGCAGGTACGCCTGCCTAAGTATAGAACCCTCATCCTTCATGCGCTTCCCGAACTCATATATCAGCTCGGAGGGACTGTACTCCTTCTTGTAGTCCTTGGAGCTGTAGATGTCGCCCATTATCTTTTCGAACGATTCCTCGAGCATAGCGCCGTACTCTTTGTTCTCGATAAAAACGTTACCGAGCCTGTAGATTCCCATCGCGTGCAGTTTCGCGTCGTCTGCGTTGAACGTACCAATACTGTACTTGCCTCCGAACGCCCTCGCTATGTCATGGTCAAGGGTGCCGCACGTTGTTATTATGGCGTCGAAGTGCTTGACCATGCTGGCCAGCACTCCGCGGAGGCCGGTCGAGACTATGTCGGCAGGAAACGAAAGGAAGTTGAACGATTTATCATCAGCGAGCATGCGCCCTGTTATCTCTATGCCGTCGGCCATGTGCTGGCCGGAGAAGCCGCCCATCTTCTGCATTGCGACGGCCAGCTCGGACACCTTCATCCCCTTCTTCAGCTTTATGTCCCTTACGCCTTCCCTAAGCAGAGAATTTTTTGCAGCGCTGCTGTCGTTCTTTGGCATTATATGCACCCGTCAACGAAAAAATTCGTATTAAGATTTCCGTGGCGGAGTTTTTATACCTTTTCCAACATATAGCATCAGGCGTAAGGATGTTTGGTTCAGCTACCATCCCGAAAACCCAACCAGCGCCTTTCCCACACTCTCATTATCCTCTGTATGACGACGACAGAACCATGTCGATTCTGGAGAGGCTCGCAATGGACTCCCTTGATAGGACAGGGATAAGCTACTTCTACAACAAGTTTTATTTTCCCATAGAGATAGACGAACAGAAAGTGTCGTACACTCCGGATTTTATCCTTGGGGCGAAGCACGATGGCAGGCAGGTACTGCTGGAGATGCATGGAAGCGCTCTCTTCAACTCCGACGACCTGAGGAAGTTTGCAGCCTTCAAGGAGTCGGAGTACAGAAAGTATTACTACCTGATAGTGGCGACTACAGTGAGGCCGGGGGAGCCAAACAAGGCAAAGATAAACATGCACACGCATGGTCTGGACGAACGGAAGATAGCTGACGAGGTGTGGTACCTGCTTGACCTCAGGGAAGATAGTATACCTTACCGCGGCCTCACGAAGCCTGTTTCGCTTGGCGAGCAGCTCGACCGGAAGCTATACAACATACAGGGAGTTGATGCTGATGGAATTAACTATGAGAGAGATAGTGGATGGCCTGGCGTGTGGCTTCGCACTCTCGCTTCGCAATAACTTTTTATTTCTTTAGAGGGCATTAGTACTGGCGACGACGCGTTGTGGTAATCCTATGGTAGCTGTTAGTGTAGACGACGAGGACATTCTTAGGTTCATTGAGAGCGCGAAACCGAAGATATATGTCGTTGGTACTGGCGGCAGCGGAAGCAACACTATAAACAGGCTCGCGGCTCTCGGCTTGGATGGGGCGACGCTCATCGCGATGAACACTGACGCGCCGCACCTTATAAAGACCAGCGCAGAGCGCAAGCTGCTCCTAGGAAAGAAGTTGACGAAGGGCCTTGGTGCCGGAAGCGACATAAAGGTTGGCGAGGAGGCTGCGCTCGAGAGCAAAGATGAGATAAAGCACCTGTTGGGGGACGCGAATCTCGTATTCATAACGTGCGGCCTTGGCGGAGGTACAGGCACCGGCTCTGTAGCGACCATCGCGCACGAAGCAAAGGAAGCGGGGGCGCTGACAGTAGCGATAGTGACCCTGCCCTTTTCGAGCGAGGGAAAGACGCGCATGAGGAACGCGCTGGAGGGCCTCAGCAAGCTAAAGAAGATGACAGATACAGTCATAATAATACACAACGACAAACTGCTGTCGGTTGCACCGGACCTGCCGCTCAACATGGCATTCAGGGTGTCGGACGAGGTTTTGGCAGGAGCGACTAAAGGCATAGTCGAGATGGTGACGAAACCTGGTATGGTAAACATAGACTTCGCAGATCTGAAAACCGTGCTCAAGGACTCCGGTTACGCCGTCATAGGCACAGGGGAGGGCGTAGCGGCCGGAACGGATGACAAGCGCGCTATCATAGCCCTCGAGAACGCGATAAAGAGCCCAATGCTAGATGCCGAGCTGGGCACCGCGAAGAAGGCGCTCATAAACATAATCGGCGGCGACAGCCTCACCCTGCGCGAGGCAGAGTCGGTCTTCCAGGACGTCGCTGGCCGCATAAGCTCCGACGCGATGCTGAAGTGGGGTGCTAGGATAGATGATGAGATGCAGAAGGACGTGCTCAGAATAATGATAGTGGTGAGCGGCGTCGAGTTCCCAGAGTACACAGAGGCAGGAATAACTAAGACGATAAAGACGCTGAACGAGCTGGATCTGGACGAGATGTTCGAGAAGGGACAGCATGTAGAATAGGCTTTCGCTGCTGCGCGGTAACTGGAAGAAATAGTAGTATTGGCAGTGCCGTTACTTCTTGGCCTTCTGCTCCTTGACTGGTTGCTGCACTGCAGCGGAGACCTTTTTCCTTATTCCCCTGACCTTCCTGTGCAGCACTATGTCGTACTTGAAGCACCGGTTTGAGCAGTAGTAGTTAATCTTGCCAATCCTAAAGACGTACATCAGGCCTGCGCCGCGCTTCAGTTCGTTGCTGCAGTACGAGCACTTCATGCAATCACTTTACTCTTATTTCGCGTGCCTCGCGGCTGGTGTCGGGAAGCCGGACTACGTCGCCCTTCTTAATCGGGCCTATGATGTTGCGCCGTATTATGCGGCCCTTGTCGTTACCCTCAAGTATGCGGCACGAAACAGAGTAGACCTCGCCGTACATGCCGGTCTTAGCCTTCTGATTTACGTCCACTATCTCAGCTAGAAAGCCCGCCAGTTGCTGTTGCTGGGCGCTCTGCTGCTGCGGCTGCGTTTGGGGTTGCGGCGCTTCGGGCTTCTGGGGCTTCTCGTCTGCCATGTAAATGCACTACTAATTATTCCTGCTTCTCTTCTTTGCTCTCGGTCTGCTCCTTCGCAGGCTTCTCCTCCTGCGCAGCGGGCTCCTTGGCTTTGGACTCCTCTTTATGCTCCTTGTGCTCCTTCTTCTCTGGCTTGGAAGCCTGCTCCTTTGGCGCCTGCTCCTTCTTCTGCGAGGTGCCTGTCACGCGCGACACGATGTCCTTTATTGCACCAGATGCGTTGCCCTGATTCTCTATGGCTACGGCAGCGCACTGCACGCCAAGACCTATCGCCTTACCGAGCTCCAGCTTGCTTGGCACGTATGAGAACGGTATCTTCTTCTGCTCGCAGACCATTGGGAGGTGTATTATCACTTCCTCGGGCTCTACGTCTTCAGCTATGATCACGAAGCTCGCGAGGCCGCGCTCGGCGCTCTTTGTCGCCTCGTTCACGCCCTTCTTGAGCTTCCCGCTCTGCTTGACCATCTGCAGGGCCTCGTACGTCTTGTCCGCCACTTCCTTCGATACTTCGAATTTCACATATGATTTTGCCATTTGCAACACCTTGGTTCTTCACTTCATCGGTATTAGCATGAAAGAGAAGATGTCTAAGGACATATTCCCCTGTTAAGCTATTTAAAGGTTGGTCATCTTCCGCATAATAGCGGAACCTACATGCATCAGCCCAGGAACTGCGCAGGCGTTGGCGGCTCGGGGTTTTGGCCCTTGCGCTCGCGTATCTCGCGCACTATCCTGTTCTGGAGCTCCGTCGGCAGCTTCTCGTATCCAGCGAACTCTGTGTACCAGATGGCCCTTCCCTGCGTTAGTCCCCTGAGGTCGTTGGAGAAGCCCTTCAGCGTCTCCGCGACAGGCATCTTGGCTATTATCGAAACCTGCTCGCGCTCCTGGTTTATCGTGGCCACTTGACCGCGCCTGCTGTTGACGAACGTTATCACGTTTGACATGTATTCTTGGGGTATGTTGATAGTGAAGTTCTGCTTCGGCTCCATGAGCGTGACGCCCGCAGTCAGCATGCCAGCATATACTGCGTTCCTAATGGCCGGCAGTATCTGCGCTGGTCCCCTGTGCACAGGATCCTCGTGTATCGAGGCATCGATAACACTGACCAGCACGCCAGATGCCTTCTCGCGCGCCAAAGGTCCATCCTTGATTGCCTGGTGGAAGCCGTCTATCAGCAGTTCCATGACCTCGTTCATGTACTGGACGCCGTGCGTCACGTCAGCTAGCATGCACTTGTTGTAGACGTCCTTGACGTTCTTTGCCACAGGCCTGTCCATGCCTGCCGCGACCATCGCCTCTATGGCGCTTTGGCCCTTTGGCTTGCCCTCGCGTATCGTGCCGTCGTCTATTGCAGTCTGCACGCTTTCGGGAAGCGGCTCCACAGTTATGTAGAACTTCGTGTGCTTGTTAGGAGTCTTCCCTTCTATGGGGCCCGCCTTACCGTTTATAGTCTCCTTGTAGATGACGATTGGAGGGCTCGTTATTATCGGTATCTTGAACTCGTCTCTGAGCTTGGTCTCTATTACCTCGAGGTGCAGCTCGCCCATTCCGGACACGAGGTGCTCGCCGGTTTCCTGATTTATCTCTGTCACGATTGTCGGGTCCGCCTTCGAGAGCTCCCTGAGCGCTTCTATGAGCTTGGTCGTGTCGCGCGAGTCCTTCGCCTCGACAGCCTTCGTAACCACCGGCTTTGAGTAGTGCGTAATCTGTTCGAACGGCTCTATGACTTCGGTGCTGACCGTGTCTCCTATGTTCACGTCTTTGAGGCCTATGAGCGCCACTATGTTGCCTGCAGGTATCTGCTCCACCGCCACGCGTTCCGCAGCCATATAGATGCCGACCTGCTGCAGCCTCTGCGTGCCTGGGTTGCCCGACACATGCAGCTCTATGCCCTTCTTGGCCATGCCTGAAAAGATGCGCCCCACGGGCACGTCGCCGCTGTGCGGGTCATAGACCATGTTGAACACGACTATGTTGGTGCTGGCATGCTCGTCTGTATTGAGCATTGCCTGCGCATCAGGGCTGTTGAGGTCGCCGTGCCATATCTGCGGTATGCGGTACCTCTGCGCCACCTTCGGGCTCGGCAGGTGGTCTATCATCATGATGAGCGTCGCCTCGTCTATCGGGGCAACTTCCTGCAGCTTCGCCTCGTCCTGCTGCTCGGTGAGTGTGAATATGTCCTTGAACGTGGTCTTGTACTTGTCCATTATGGGCTTCGAGATGGCCCACTTCTTGTATGCAGAGCCCATGGCTACGGAACCATTCTCGACGCTGACCTTCCACTCCTTCGCAAACTCCTCAGGGGCGTAGTTCTCTATGAGCTTGTTTATGTCGTTTATTAGCTTCAGTAGCCTTTCGAAGGTCTGCTCCTGCGTCAGCCTGAGCTCGTTCAGGAGCCTGTCGACCTTGTTTATGAATAGGACAGGTTTGGCTTTCTCCTTCAGCGCCTGCCTTAGCACCGTCTCGGTCTGCGGCATGATACCCTCGACCGGGTCCACGACAAGCACGACGCCGTCGACAGCCCTCATCGACCTGGTAACGTGACCACCG
>JAJZII010000018.1 GCA_021810685.1 Microcaldota archaeon | reverse complement strand
CGGGAAGGCCAGGAAGCAGATAAGCGACTACATCTCAGGCAATGGCATAAATATAGAGGCCCTCTTCCCCACCATCGGCAAGAAGGGCGTGCGGCTGATTGGGCCTAAGCCCGCCGATTACGGCTGGGGAGGCAGGCTCGCGAAGGGCATGGTAGAAGCTGTCAACAGGGGCCCTGCCGCGCTCGGGGCCCTGGGCGCCGGGCCCGCGGAGGCGCGCATCATGGAGCGCCACAAAGCCTCCGTCATAATGGGGATAACTACGGGCAACTGGGACATGGTCCGCATCAACAAGAAGGCTGATTTCTGGTCCAACGTTCTGAAGGGCATGACGATAAAGCAGAGCGACTCCATAGACAGGAACGTCACGAACGACCCGTCGCACCTGCTCAGGGCGCCGGAAACTCTGCACGGAGACACGATGCTGGTCTCGAGGCGCATAGAGTCAGTCAAGGCGCTCGCGAAGTTCGAGCCAATGGCCGACGCAATCGCGTTCAGGGGCGGTACGATGCTCGTCAAGGCGGCAAAAGTGCCGAAGTTCAGCATGGACGGCAAGGAATTCGGCCCTTACGATAACAAGGAGGTTGCGCTGCCCACTTATGCCGCGCTATACCTGCTGATGAAGCGCGCGGCAGTGCCTGCATGAGCATGCCTTATGTTCCCATAATCTGACGTTTCTGATAGGTTTTTATTTTAATGCACGGATAAGAGTATGATAACAATGGCAGAGAGGCTGCTGGTGCTCGCGGTAGACATCGACAATGACCTCTACCGCAAGGCCAGGAAGAGCGGCCCTGTCGTCGGGCGTGAGGATAACCTGAAGGCGGCTGCGGCCCTCGCCCTCGCCGATCCGCAAGATACGGACGCCAACGCCATGTTCGAGGCCGTGCGCAAGTACGACGAGCTGAAGAAGCAGGGTCATGACGTCGAGGTCGCGACCATAACGGGCGCGGAGCGCGAGGGCTACGCAGCCGACGCAGAGCTCTCGCGCCAGATAGACATAGTGCTCGACAGGTTCAAGGTCGACGCCTGCGTCTTCGTGACGGACGGCGCTTCGGACGAGCGCTTCCTTCCAATACTCAAGACGCGCACCAAGATAAACAGCGTAGACGTGGTGCGCATGAAGCAGGCTGAGAAGTTCGAGAGCACATACTTCGCCATACTGGAGAAGCTCAAGGAGCCGCATTACGCCAGGATCGTCTTCGGCATACCCGCGCTCCTTCTCCTGCTCTTCGCTGTGAGCTACTACCTCAACTTCGGGTGGCAGCTGCCGGTCGCGCTCATAGGCATATACCTGATAATGAAGGGCTTCGGGCTCGAGGACGCTTTCGTCGAGTCGTTCAGGGGCCTGGGCTTCAGCATCAACAGGCTGAGCTTCATCTTCTACATAAGCTCGATGATATTCTTCTTTATAGCGCTGGTGCTGGGGTACGGCAACTTCGCGCACAGCCTGTCGTCTAATCCGCTGACCACCGACTCATACGCGGTGCAGGGCTTCCTGCTGCTTTTCCCCATAAGCCTGGGCCTGTACATGGTCGGCCGCATAATGGACCTGGAGAACAAGCACCTGCGCTACAAGGCCATCAACATGGGCACGTACATCAGCTACGCCATAATAGCGCTCGCCATACTGTACGTAGTGACTGAGTGGTTCGTCGGGCAGGTGTACTTCTGGCAGTTCCTGCTCGCAATCCCCATAGCGATGTTCATAGGCTATGCCATCTCATTACTAAGCGCGGCGACCAAGCGCCACGCCATAGAGCGCTCGTCGCTCAAGAATAAGAACGTCATAAACGACATAGGCGCCTACATAGGGAAGGTGACGAGCATAGACAGCAAGCGCGGCACAATGTCGGTCAAGACAGACTACGGCAGCACCCTAACGTTCGACATAGACCGCATCACGAGCACGAGCGAGGCCGACAGAGTGATAGTGCGCTGAGGCCGCGCAGGTGCATCCTGGCTGCTCCTCAGAAAGGTTTATATTCATGCCTGACAATAATACCTACGCCGGACTGTATAACAGCAGGAACATCGTGCTTCACGAGTTCATAGGCCTGGAGGTCAGGGTTTCCAAAAGCCTTGACGCGAATAGAAGGGCTCTATCTGGCACAGTCGTCAATGAGACGAAGAATACGCTCATAGTCCGGACAACGCGTGGCATCAGGAGCATACCGAAAAACGGCTCCGTGTTCGCGTTCCGTGTCGGCGGCAAGAGCTTCACCGTCGACGGCGCCGAGATATGCTTCCGGCCCGACGAGCGCATAGAGAAGGCAATGAAGTTCTACAAGAGGCGCAAATAGCCCCTAAGGAATGCAGTGATCAATTGGAATGCAACGATCCGAAGTGCCCGGTCCACGGCAGCCTCAAGACCCATGGCAGCGAGCTTGAGGGCATTGTCGTCAGCGACCGCGCCGCCAAGACCGTCATAATAGAGAGGCCGTACACCACGTTCCTGAAGAAGTACGAGCGCTCGCTCAGGAAGAACTCGCGCATACCTGCATACAACCCGCAGTGCATCGGCGCCAAGGTCGGCGACAGGGTCGTCATAGCGGGCACCAGGAAACTCAGCAAGACGAAATCGTTCGTCGTCACTAAAATACTTGAGAGGGCGGACACAGAATGAAGGGCATAGCAACCAGAATATCGAAGGGCCTCATGCCTGGCTCGATACTCACGTGCGCCGACAACAGCGGCGCCAAGACAATCATGGTAATAAACAAGATAGGCAAGGCGGGCGCGCACAAGCGCCTCGCAAGCGTCGGCATAGGCGATATAGTGACCGCGAGCGTCAAGAGCGGCACGCCGCAGTATGTGAAGAAGAAGGTCCGCGCCGTCATCATAAGGCAGAGGAAGACCATGAAGCGCGCCAACGGGATGCGCGTTCGCTTCGAGGACAACGCCGCCATACTGATAACCGACAGCAACCTGCCGGTAGGGACCGAGGTCAAGGGCGCAATGGCCCGCGAGGTCATAGAGCGCTACATAAAGCTCGCCGGCATAGCTTCGAGGGTGATCTGATGATAAGCAGCGGAAAGCCGAGGAAGCAGAGGAAGTTCAGGTTTGCAGCGCCGCTGCACGCGAGGCAGCACTTCCTCCACGCCCACCTTGCGAAGGAGGCGCGCCAGAAGCTCGGCATAAAAGTCAGGGCTGTGCAGATATCGAAGGGCGATACCGTCAAGGTCATGTCAGGCAAGAAGAAGGGCACTACCGGCAAGGTGACCTCGGTGAGCCTGAGGAAGAACGCCATATACCTAGACTCGTACGTGAAGAAGAACGCCAAGGGCAAGGAGTACGGCGTGCCCATAAACGTGAGCAACGTCTACATAACCGACCTCAACCTTGTTGACAAGGCGAGGGCCGCGAAGCTCAAGCAGCAGCCAGCCAAGGCGCAGGTGCAGGCCGCGCCGGCGCAGGAACAGGCGCAGAAGAAGTGATGATCATGGGAAACAAAGGCAACAGCAGGCATATAAAGGGCCTCAACGCCCCGCGCTACTACGGGGTGCACAGGAAGGAGTACGCTTATGCTGCGAAGGCAGACGCCGGCAGGCACACTCTACAGAAGAGCCTGCCTCTGAGCCTGGCGATAAGGAAGCTTGGCATAGCTGCGTCGCTCAAGGAGTCGCAGCGCATAATAAGGCAGGGCAACATCTCGGTGCTGGGGAAGGTAAGGCGCGAGCCCTCATTCCCTGTAGGCATAAGCGACACCATAGAGACGAAGGGTGCGCCAAGGTACGCGCTCTCGGTCAACGAGCAGGGCAAGGCCGCATTCTCGGAGGTGGCGAAGGACGCTTCTACATATTACAAGATAGTAGGCAGGTACAAGACGAAGAAGGGCGTCGTGATGGCGAGGCTCCACGACGGCGCGAACGTGCTTCTAAAGGGCGCCTTCAAGCCTGGCGATTCAGTCGCTATGGACGCCAAGGGCGCCAAGGGCGTGGTGAGCCTCAAGGAGGGCTCGAAGTGCACGATCATAGACGGTGTGCACGCGGGCACGACCGGCACGATAAAGGAGCTGAAGCCCGGAAGCATGAAGGCAGGCCCGTCGGCGGTCATAGAGGAGCAGAAAGGCCAGAGTTTCGAGACGCTGGTAAGGAACCTGATAGTTACTGAGTGACGCTTATGGCAGAGAAGTCAGCAACACCGATGCGCGCGATACGCGTTGACAAGGTCATCATCAACATAGGCACCGGCGCCAGCGACGAGCACGCGGCGAGCGCCAAGAAGCTCATAGAGCTGGTGACGAAGGCGAAGCCGACGTACGCCCTGGCGAGGAAGCGCATCCCTACCTTCAAGATAGCGAAGGGTACGAAGATAGGGGCGTTCGTGACGGTACGCGGACCAAGGGCCAAGGAGCTGGCGCAGAAGCTATTCACCGCGGTGGACAACCGTGTCAAGCCATCGAGCGTTACGAACAACACAGTCAACTTCGGCATACACGAATACATAGACATAAGCGGCATAAAGTACGATCCTAGCATAGGCATGATGGGCATGAATGTCAACGTCTCGTTCCGCAGGCCAGGCCTGAGGACGGAACTCAAGAAGCGCGCCTCCGGCAAGGTGAAGAGGAGCCACAGGACGATAGGCCGCGCCGAGTTGGTAGAATACTTGAGCAGGGAATTCAAGGTAGAGGTAGCAGGTGCATAAAATGAAAGTTAAGCACGAGGAGAAATTCAAGGGCCAGGGCACGCGCAAGTGCAGGATCTGCGGAGGCACGCGCGCGCTGATAAGGTCGCACAACCTCTACATGTGCAGGAGGTGCTTCCGCGAGGCGGCAAGCAGCCTCAATTTCAAGAAATACGGTTGATGCTATGGACAGGCTCGCAGACGCGATAAACACGATAAAGACGAACGAGCGCATAGGCAGGCGCGAGTGCGCGGTCTACTCGACGAAGCTCACGCGCGCAGTCCTCGACGTGATGCAGAAGAACGGCTACATCGAGGGCTACGAGGAGTACACGGAGCGCTACGCGCACATGCTGAAGGTGAAGCTCTCGAGGCGCATAAACAGCATAGGCGTCGCCAAGCCGCGGTACTCGATAGGCAAGGCCGACATACAGCGCTACGAAGAGCGCTACATACCTAGCAAGGACTTCGGCATACTGGTGCTGTCAACGCCCAAGGGCCTGCTGACCAACAGGGAGGCGAGGGCTGAGGGGACTGGCGGCAGGCTCATAGCGTACGTGTACTGAAAGAACTGATGATCACATGGCAAGCGTTGAAATCCCGCAGGGCATAACCGTCGAGGTGAAGGGCGGCACCATCATCACGAAGGGCCACCTGGGCGCCAACGAGCGCGCGTTCAACTCGGCGCTGCTCACGGCTAAGGCCGAGCAGGGCAAGGTGACGATAAGCCCGGTGCAGGACAAGAAGCTCGAGAGGAAGGCCGGCACTGCCGCGCAGGCGCTTGCAAGCGAGGTCAGGAACGACATGGCAGGCGTCACAGAGTACTTCGAGACGCGCATGGAGGCAGTGTTCGCACACTTTCCCATGACGCTTGAAGTGAAGGACTCCAAGCTCATGATAAAGAACATGTTCGGTGAGCGCGCGTCAAGAAGCGCCGACATAGTCGGAAGCACAAAGGTCGAGGTCAAGGACAAGTCCGTGCGCATATACGGCACAAGGCGCGACGACGTAGGTCAGACGGCCGCGAACATACGCGCCGCGTGCAAGGTGCGCAAGAAGGACGAGCGCGTCTTCCAGGACGGCATATACCATTCAGTGGCGTGAAGACAATGGCCAAGTCAATAAAGGCAAGGAAGAAAGGGCACCCAAAGTTCAATGTGCCCAACGCAGGCGCGAAGAGCAGGAGCCGCGTCAAGCCGCGCTGGCGCACGCAAAGGGGGATCGACAACAAGAAGCGCATCAAGAAGAAGTTCATGGGCGCGGTCCCTGGCATAGGCTACAGGAATCCCGAGCAACTGCGCCACGTGCGCGCCGACGGCACTATAGCGAAGCTGGTGCATAATACATCTGAACTGCTCGAGCTGCTCGAGAACCCCGAAGACTCGAACATAAGCGTGACCATCGCGGGCGCGGTCGGCAAGAGGAAGCGCGCCGCGATAGCAGAACTGGCGAAGAAGAACGGCATAAAGGTAACCAACGGTGGCACATCATGAGCATAAAGTTTACTAGGAGGATCGCGGCCCAGGTCATGGGAAGGGGCGAGAACGCCGTCAAGATAAAGAAGGACTCGGTCGAGGACGCGAAGAAGGCGATAACGAGAGACGACGTCAGGGCCCTCATCGGCAAGGGCGCAGTCTACACGATAAAGGAGAAGCGCAACATGAGCAGGTACGGCTCCGAGCTCAAGAAGAAGCGCTCCGAAGGGCGCTCACGCGGCCCGGGCAGGAAGAAGGGAACCTACAAGGCGCGTACCGGCATCCTCTACAAGAAGAAGGTCAGGGCGCAGCGCCGCATAATATCGATGCTCAAGGAGCAGAAGCTCATAGATAACGAGATGTACAAGAAGTTCTACGCGCTCGTCAAGGGAGGCACGTTCATGACCAAGGTGCAGCTCATCAACCACATAAAGGGCAATGGCGTCAAGATGGACGACGCACTGTTCGACAAGCTGAGGCACGCGTGATAAGATGCAGGCGATAAAGCACAGGAGGGCAAGCGCGAAGACGAACTACGGGAAGCGCGTCGAGCTGCTCAAGGGGCGCCTGCCCAGGCTCGTCGTGAGGAAGAGCAACAGGAACGTGCTCATCCAGCTCGTCAAGTACGAGCCTGACGGCGACAAGGTGCTGGCAAGCGTGAGCTCGAGGGAGCTCTCGAAATTCAACTGGCTGCCCCACAGCAACATACCTACAGCATACCTTACCGGCATGCTGCTGGCGAAGAAGGCAAAGCCGATGAACGTGGGCAAGGTCGTGCTCGACACGGGCCTGAGCAAACCAGTCAAGTTCAATGTTCTTTTCGCCGCAGCGAAAGGCTGCGCTGACAACGGGGTCGAGCTTCCGAACAGCATAGAGTTCGACGAGGCGAGGCTGACAGGCAAGCACGTGGCGGAATACGCCAAGGGCGCCAAGGGTGTGGAGTTCTCGGCCTATAAGAAGAAGGGCGTGGAACCCGCGAAGCTTGACATACTGTTCAATGATGTAAAGAAGAAGATAGAATCGAGTGATTGATTGCCGAAAAGGAACTTCAGGAGGACGAGGCCGGAACCGGAGCGGTTCAACATAGAGGCGTGGCAGCCGACCACAGAGCTGGGCAAGCTCGTCAAGGCCGGACAGATAACCTCCATAGAACAGATATTCGCCATGGGCAAGCGCATAGACGAGGTAGAGATAGTCAACGCGCTGCTGCCAGAAATAAAGAGCGAGATAATCGACATAGGCAGCGTGCAGAGGATGACGCGCAACAACAGGAAGATGAAGTTTAGAGTGACGGCCGTTGCCGGAGACGGGCACGGGCACATCGGCGTCGGCGCAGCCAAGGACACCGAAATCAGGGCGGCCATAGACGCGGCCGTTAACGCGGCGAAGCGCAACATGGTGCCAGTGGTGCTCGGATGCGGCTCGTGGCAGTGCACCTGCGGCCAGGAGCACAGCCTGCCCTTCGCTGTGCACGGCAAGTGCGGCGGGGTCAGCGTGCTGCTCAAGCCGGCGCCGAGGGGTCTCGGAGTCGTGGCGAGCGGCCCGGTCAAGACGATGCTCGAGCTTGCGGGCGTTAAGGACATATGGAGCTTCTCCACGGGCAGGACGCGCATGAAATATAACAGGCTGATGGCGGTGCAGGACGCGATAGAGAGCATACTGCGCATGAAGAACCTGTCGGCCTCGACCGTGGCGAAGCAGCAGGCATGAGTTGTAAAGATTGTGGCATGTGCGCCCTCATGCTTTATATAAGTTATTTGCAATGCATTTGCGTTAACTATCCAGGGTAAGAAAAATGAAAGTTTGGGTCGATAAACCTCTGTGTACGGGGTGCCAGCACTGCAAGGACGTCTGCCCCGTCGCGGTATTCGAGATGAAGGACAGGAAGGACGCGGCCGCGGCCAACTCTGACGTGGCTCCCGATGCCAACAAGTGGGCTGGCACCAGCAACGCCGCAGTGCTGCAGAAGTGGAAGGACGTGCAGGACGGCCACAAGCACTTCGCCGACGAGAACGACGGCACCAGCGGAGGCCTGAGCGTCGCGGTGAACGGCGCCGCATGCATCCTCTGCCAGGCCTGCCTGATACAGTGCGAGGGCGAGTGCATCCACATAATAGACGACACCGGGACGGAGTACAAGTCCATATACGCCTGAAGCTGCTTTTACAGGGATGCGCTCCGGCGCGCATCCGGTTTATATTCCATCCCGGAGAATCTGTGCTGCGCAGCGAGCGCCTTCTCATTAATGGTGGACATCATGCTTGAGCACGTGGCAGAG
>JAJZII010000017.1 GCA_021810685.1 Microcaldota archaeon | reverse complement strand
TCCGCTTATTATCATGCCCAGGTTGAACGTGGACCTGTCTACTGCTGCCCGCACTCTAGATTCGTGCACGCCTGAGGCCATCACGTTTCCGATCTCTATACCTCCTTTCGTTTCGGCGTGCGTGGTTGGGATAGTGTAACTTATGGCATGACCTCCATAAAAATTCACGAAGCGCACCACGTGGCTCCTGCCAAGGGGCAACCCGTCCATCTTCCCTGCCTCGCCTACCAGCGCATCCACGCTGGTAAAGGTTGTTTCCCTGGAGCTGAGCACAAGGAACTTGGACCTGACATATTCTGCCACCGAAGGCGGCGTACCTACCACCGCCACGAAAGCTTTGTACACTATGCCGTTAGACAGTATAGACTCGTTCGCCGATTCAACAATTTCCTTCAACATCGCCGTTTCTTCCGAGTTTTTGAACAGCTCCCTGTTCAGCGACGTACTTGTGTGTTTGATGCCCGTTACCACCGAGCTCTCACGGGTAACAGTTTCGCTCAGGACCATCTCTATGTACCTCTTCGAGGCGCCAGCGCTCTCATATGCTTGAGGAACAAATATGAAGCACAGCAGGCCCACATCTGCGCCAGTTTCAAATACATCGCTCAACTGCAACGTTTCCGAATCGTCGTCAATATGTCTGTAGAACTGTACCAGTGATGCGCGCGTTCTCCCTGTAATATGTGACCCATCAAAAGGCAAGAACTCAAGTCCTGGCACAGACTCCTCTATGCTTTCGACAACGACATCCGCATCGTCGCTCGCTATGTGCAATCGCGTTCTTCTGGTCTCGAAATCATAGATCAGCGCAAAGCTTCTGTTCCCAAGGCGGTCGAGCAAGATGTTGCGCTGGAAGTCCTTGTCAGGAACAGCAGTATTGACAAATTCGGCCACGGCTACACCAGTATTGTAAGCAAGACCGCAACAAGCAGGACTGCAGCAACCAGGTTTGCCATTATCTGGGTGTTGTGTCTCCTGCTTGCCGTGCCATCGGCAATTGCGAACCCAAACGCCGCAATTGAGAGAAGCGCGTCAGCACCCAGAACATATACAAGAACCGTTGCCGGCGCAACGGATACGCCCACCGTTGCCGCAAAGGAGGTCTCTGCAATCACCGCAGCTCCAAAGACCACGAGTGCCGATATAAACGCGTCAAGCCACGAATTCCTCAAATGGAACCTTTTCACATTGTCAAGCATGCAGAACACCAATATAGACTATGACGGACACGAGCGATACCGCGTAACCAGCTATGGCGAGGTCCCTTGCAAACGTGTGCGACCCCTGCCTTCCGGGCAGTGCCAACGCGGCCGAGGCGAGGGCGAGGAACGTTACCCCTGCAGCAATGCCGATTCTTGCAACAAAGTACGAGCCTACGAGCATACAATCACTTTCATTGTGCTGCTTACTATGTGCAGCAGCAGCCGCGCGCTGTCCCTACCTGAACTGTTCGCACGGTGCAGGAATGCGCGCTCAACGTAGCGCGAAGGGACCGCAATACTGAAGGGGCCGGCATGCATTACGGATTTAGCCCATGCATTGCCCAGGCTGCAGTATGGCACCAACGCGTTGGAAACGAGGATTTCATGTTTTGTCCTTCCAAGCAAGAAGCCCAAGCCGAGCATGGCCGAGTCATACGCGAACCTTGCCACCTCATCGTCATATCCGAAGTCCTTCCTGCTTACTGACATGCCCCTGGCATAAATCATCCTTCGCTTGGCCAGTAGCTGTGTGACCCGCTCCAGTTCCTCCAAGGCCATTACACTTCCACTGCACGCACCAAACATATCGCCAAATGCTGCGAGAAGCTCATGCTCCCGTAGCACGAGCCTCTTGGCTACAAAGCCCCTCGCGTTCCTAGCAAGTCCCTGCTCCACCAGCTCCGCAAATACTTCGGTGCCTATGATGACTGCATGACCAGAACTTTGTCCATAATCGACTATCTGCAGTGTTCCTCTCCCAGCGCTAAAACCGGCGAAGCCAGCGACCAAGAAGTACGCTGCTGCTCCAGTCACGGTATAAGCCATGCTGCTATGAGATTCGAACAACAGTGCCGATACGACCAATGCAGCGCATCCAATCACGATGTTATCTATGTAGTCAAGCATGTTCCACGCCCTTCTCATGCTTGCGTATCAGGTCAGCAGGTTCCTTATCCAACCCCAGCTCAGTGATTGCGCCTTCAATGCCTCTGTAGTACGATTCTTTTACAATGCGCAGGCACAGGTCCCTGTAAGCATTCCTGACCTGCACCGCCGATACGGAATCTTTATGTAACCTAACGACGTTATGGGCCAGGTTGGAGTTGGAGAAGCTCAGCGCCCTTACCCGTTCCTCCATGGCTTCGTCGCTGCGTTTCTCTCCGTGGTGCTGCATACCAATCATCTGTACGCATTGGCGCAGCAAATCCACAACAGTTTCATAAGCAGACTCGAATTTCACATCATACAACTCTTTAGCATACGCCAGCGCCGCCAGAAGTGTCACCAGCGCCGAGACCCTGTCCTTAATGTCCGGCTCGTCGAAATAATACGTCGTTGCTGCGCTCTGCTGCGAAAACTCAAGGATTACGTTGCGATTTCCCAGTACTTCATACCTGAGCACGCTTCCCCTGCTCAGCGGCCTGAGTGCCCCAATCCCCTCCAAAACACTGGCAAGCCTGCTCATGCTTCCGTTGAGTCTAACCTCTATTGTTATCGTGGACCAGAACCGTCTGGCTGCATTGCTATTATTTGACGCTCTCATCAATATCAATGATTACGGGGCTTGCTCTCTCGCACGCCTTTGCTATACTGGCGTCATCAATTCCCAGTTCCCTGAAGAACCAAACGATTTCTGCACGTCTGAACCCGGCCTTCACCATAATACCTGTCAGTTCGCTCAAGTGCAGCGTCCCGGTGTTGCTAGCTGCCAGTTCCTTAAGCCTGGCCTTCGCCCTCTCGCTCCCGTCCAGCCTTGCTACAAGGCTATCGAACCTCTGGTTTGATATGCGCGCGTTCATGCTACCAATCTCTATGACATTCTCATGCAACGGAAAGCCGTCAACATGCCCTACGGTGAATTCCAGAGTGCCGCCGTTCTTCATTGACATGGAAACCACGCAGCTTCCAACCTCCAGCCTGCTCAGGACATCCGATCCGCTTATGAATCCCGAATCGGCAAGCTGCGCTGCGTTCTCCCCACCTCCTAGCCTGAATGCGAATTTGCATGCTGCATTGGCCAATATCTCGGCGCTCATGTCATTCGTGAGTTGTGTGGCTATAGCCATTGCGAAGCCGTACTTCCTGCTCTCCCTGAACAACTGCTGGAGCTCTCCCCCTCTGGCAAGCTTCCATGCTTCGTCGACCGCCACCATCGTGCTCATCCTGCCGCCAGGCTTTGATCCCACCATCATCGAGACGACGCGCTGCAGCACTTTCCCCGCTACCTCCCTGCGTGCCTGCTCCGACCCTATTCCAGAGAAGCATACGCTCAGTATTTCATGCCTTTCAAGCAGTCTGCTTATTCCGTTGTCCATCTCCTGCATACTAATCTGTTCCGCATATGCAACGGTCCCACCTATCGCGCCGACCGCATCGCTGTACTCTCCGTTCCAGTCTATCACCACTATCCTGCGGCCCGTGCCAAGCGCAAACCTGGCTATAAGGCTCTTGAGCAGGTATGTCTTTCCGGAACCGGTGGCTCCTACAATCGCGATGTGGGGGTTCACTAACGCATCCAGGTCCAGCAGCACAGGCATGTCGTAGATGCTGCTCCGACCAACATACATCGGTAGTGCGGATGAATCCATGTTTGGCACTGGTTCTGACATGACAGGCAACGGAAACAGCCCCGGAACCATACCTGTGGATGTCAAGATACTCTTCAATGACTCACCGTTGCATCGAATCTGAGCAGCGACAGCAGTTCGCCGCCGGTAAGTATGCTGCACGCAATGCCTATGGCACCCAGTTCCGTCGCCAGCGCCCTTACCTGCATCCTTGCAGCGTCATTAGCCACGCGTCTCTCGGGTGCGGCCGCGCTCGTCATCATATAAGCCGAGAGCCTCAACGGAAGCCCGCTGCTTACAGCCGCTATATCATGCTCTATCCTGCTTATGTCGTTCTTGAGGCGTTGCGCTTTTATGACCTGGCGGCCCGAGTCTTGGTTTGGTAATCTCGACAACTCTATCTCGCGCATGCGTTTTCGGGTCTCGAACCGCTCAGTTATGCCCTTCGCATCGAGCTTTTCCACCTGCATGACGAACCTGAACGGCGCCCCCGTATGCGCCACTATGGCCTCCAGCCTCTCGCGGCCCAGCTCCACGCCTGAAAAACTGTCAATCCTTGCGGCGCATGTTGCGGTATGGCCATCAGGTGTCACCGCTATTGCAGCTTCCCTCTCATTTCCCAGCTCGAAACCGTTGAGCACCTGTATTATGTTTGTCCGTTTTATGAAAAGCGATTCTAGTGCGGGCCACATCTTCAGAACCAACAGCGACACGAGTGAAGCGACTGCCGAAACTGCAACGAGAAGGCCGTCCAGCGTCACAATGCCGAACGCCAGTGCAGCTACAGCGCACGAGACCAGCGCATATCCTACAATGTCACCGTTTATGAACTCCATACGTTCGCCTAGAATATATCGAATCTCCCGAACGATACCTCCGAGCCGAGCACGCGGGCCAGCTCTCTGATGGATATTATTGTAAGGGCTACGCTGAGGACCGGCACGAAGAACACCTCAACGACCAGCACTGCCAACTCTTCCGTCAGGGTCTGGATTAACAGCTGTAACTCTTTTACGGTGGCAGTTCCCTCTCCAAGGAGTGAGCCTATGAAACCTTTGTCGATGCCGTTCGAGCTGGCGGGCGTGCTTCCTATAATCGTCCCGCTAAACGAAGATGTGTTGTTAAGGATGGATGAAGCTGCAAGGCCTGTCACCGACGCCCCAAAGTCCGAGGCTATCTGCGCGTCGAACAGGTATGTCAGCGGGAACACCGCAAACAAGCCTATCGCTATGGCCATGACCGCTCCTCCAAGTCTCCTGGTGAAATAGAACGTCCTCAGCACTATGCCAACGGGCAGCATGAGTGGCATTGCCACTATGGCTATTACCTTGAGCAGCATCGACTGTGCATATATGCCTATCATGGCGAAAGAGAGCGCCTCTATGATATAGCTGAGCTGTGCCAGAAGCGGATGGAATATGGCACCCAGCGATATCGAGGCAATTCCTATACTGAATGAGAGCGACGACACGATTCCGAGGGCTGCATACGCCACGGACAGCGGGATCAGCATCAGAAGCGTGTCCCCCAGGAGTGACAGGTACTTTGTCCCGCCAATGGTTACCGGGCCAGTTCCGACTAAATAATCATTCGCGAAGCATATCGCCATGTTGCTGTTCGTGTACGGGCCGCAGGATAGGTTGTTCACCTGGCCTCCGACGAGCCCATTTATCACCCCTGCGATGAGGCCGTGCGGTGCGAACGCAGCGACCAACACCCCTACAATGACTCCATTTATGAGAGACTGCTGCAGCTCTGTCATTCCGAAGTCTTTCAGCTTTCTGCTGTCCATTGCATAGCCGACGCCGTAGACGATGCCTCCTATACCTATCATTATGGCGATTATGCTCACGGCTATGTTGTATCCGAGCATCGGACCACTATGCGGGCGCGTTGGCGGTCATGTTGCTGAGCAAATGCGTCGAAGTATTAGCCAATGAAGTCGATGCTACGCTCAGCACGCCTACAACTATCGCGCCGATGATTATGTTTATTGCTGTGGTGTGGAAGTTTGCTCGCTTGTCAGGCGGCAGTATCTGCCCTACTGCATAGAATATGCCTGCCACTACGAACAGCACGCCGCTGAGTATCGGCCCTATCTCTGAAAGCACGCTCTTGATATAGTTCAGTTCTGAGACAAGCTGAACTCCCGGACCGGCCGCGTTGGCGTAGCCCGCAAAGAGCATTGTCAGCATTGCCAGCGGCACGAACACGTACTTTATGGATCTTAGGCATATCGCTGCAAATCGCCCAATATTATCTGCATATTTCATTGAACCACTATTTACTTTACTATATGATTTTATATAAAGATACATATTTAAATATTTGTGTAAATAAATATCTTGTGCGCCTGTTAAAGAACTGGAAAACGGGGCTCTGCTTTACAGGCCCAAAATTTACTAAAAGGCCGTTGTAACGTCCGAAAAACCGGAAATCCCATTTCTTGGCGCGCTCGTAGCAGAAACGATAAAAGAAAACGGTATAACTGAAGTGGTAACCGAGAACACAAAAGATTTCGCCACAATGCATGGTGTAACTGCAATTAATCCGTTCCTAAAATAAAAGTTTGAACTGCGCAAGGTTTTAAGGTGCCGTCCAGGCCTTGTCTATAATCGCTTTGTAAGCCGACAAAACCTTCCCCATTGTCAGTTCGTTGCCGATAAAGATGCTTGCGTTGTCGCCCATGTGCCCCGTCTGCTCCTCGTCCGAATAAAGCGCGTAAAACTTGTCCGCGAAGTCCTCGAGGTTGGAGCGATTGTATAATATGCCGGTTCTTTCATCCTCTACAAGCGTCTTCTTAGGGGAGTAGCTTATCACCGCATTTGACTGCTCGTTGAGCAACACTGGCAGCCCGCATGCCATCGCCTCCATGATTGACCTACCCATTCCCTCCCACGTCGAGGTGGAGACGAAGAAACCTGCGTTGTTGTAAAGCTTGACAAGCTTCGGGCCGTCTTCGATGAAGCCTAGGAAGGTCACGTTTCTTCCAAGGTTGAGGGTATTTACCATGGCCTTGTAACGTTGTTCGTCAGGCCCTTCACCAGCTATCCTGAGAAGCTCCCTGCCTTCGAGCTCTTTATGGAGCTCTATGACACGCTTTACACCGTTTATCATGAAGCTCAGGTTCTTCTGGGTCTCCTCCAACCTGCCTACATAAAGCGCCCCATTATACTCCTTCCTGGCTACGAACTTCTTGAATATGTCATGGGGCGCCCTCGGCACATACTCTATGTGTGTGTCCTTGCCGAAAAAACCTTTTGCGTGCCCTACCTGATCCGCGTTGATTGCCACGTAGCAGGTAAGCCAGTGCCTCATCTTCCGCAGCATGTGCAGCTCGTATGATTTGGAGAAGAAGTTCCTGATCTTCCTCCTTCTGCCGGTTACGCCAGCAGTGCCTTTGCCTGTGAATATCCTTTCCGAACGGCTCGGGTCGCTGAACAGCGCCCCCCCATAAGCAGCAATCCTCTTCATCGGTGATCTGGAGTAGTGGCCTACAACATCAGCCCTGTCTGTATAGACTGACGCTATGCTGCCGTGTTTTTCTATATATCTCCCGGCCAGCAGCATGTCCCTTATGGAATTTAGAAGCATGACGTCGTACTTCCTACTGAAGATCTCCGCTTCGGTTACGTACGACACATCTTTTCCGAACTTGGAGAAGTCGCCGTACACATCCACGCTGTACTCTGGAAAGCTCTCCAGATACCTGTAGATGTTGTAGGTATCCTTAGCTGCGCCTCCTATAACCTTGAACGAGCCACTCTCCATAATAAGTATCCTTTTCATGCGCATCATATGCAGGTACCTTGATAGCCCGGAGAGGGATTTGAACCCTCGACCTCCAGTTTACAAGACTGGCACTCTACCACTGAGTTACCCGGGCGCACGT
Source organism: Microcaldota archaeon (assembly GCA_021810685.1). Next base: position 1,199 of record JAJZII010000017.1, on the reverse strand, counting down.
TCCTATTCGCAAACCCCCTATAAAAACATTACTTTGTGGGCTTTTGCGCTTCTTTGGACATGAATAGTTCGGCATAGCGCATCAGTATATCTATCGGGGAATAGAGCGGTCCGAACTTTCTGGCTATGGTTCTTATGAACTCAGTGCTTCTTCTGTTTGCGCCCCTGAAAAGAGCTACAAGCGGTGGATATAGCAATACATCCACTATCGCTGCGACAGCTATAGATAAATAGCGGCCGTGCATGAAGAGCACGATGGACAGCATTGCCAGTCCAGCTATCACGGCAGCCCCCGCGACCGCAGCCAGCCTCTTCGAGTCGAGCTTGAGGCCGAACTGCTCACGCAGAGCATGAAGGTAGAGCACGTCGAAGAACACTGGCGCTATGATGAACAGCGCGACCAGCACCCCCGTGGCTTTGTAGAGAGGAACGAACGCGAACAGCATGGCGAGCTCCATTACTACTACGATGACCTGGTAGCGCATGAAGCGCCTTGTGTCCCCGTGACCTATTATCAGTGTTGCCGCGAAGCTGCCTATTATGCCCACGGCCGTGCCTATGGCTATGACGGCGAAATAGAACGGCGCTGAAGCATAGGCACCAGAGAAGAGCAGCCGCGTCAGCGGCGTTGCTGCGCCCACCATCCACGCAAGCACCGGAAGCAGCAGCAACAGCATGTAGTAGACGCTGCTGCCATATATTGAGCTGACGCGCCTCGCCAGGTGCTCACTCGCAAACATCTTGGAGAAGGCAGGAAGCAGCACGAACGTCGTCGAGGTCAGCACAAGCTCCACAATCCTGCCGAGCTTGTACGCCGCCCCGAAGCTTCCAACCATTGCCACACCGGCAAACACACCAAGGAACGCTATCGCGAAGCTCGTGGTGCCTGAGGCTACTATGTTTGCCACCACAACCGGTGCGGAGAAGCGGGTCAGCTCCCTGGCCGTCTTCCACGAGGGCATCACGGTCCTGGCGTAGCCCCTCAGCGCAACGTATGCGAACGCTATGACAAACCCTATCAGCAGCCCAGCTGCGAGCCCTGCCATCGCGCCCAGCACGCCGTAGCCGAGGGTTACGAGCACTACTGTCATGAAGAGCTGGATCACGGTGTAAGCGACGTTGGAGACGGCCGATTCGCTTATCATGTCCAGCCCAACGAGCACCGCGACCGTTATATTGAACAGCACAGTGAGAAGTACT
>JAJZII010000016.1 GCA_021810685.1 Microcaldota archaeon | reverse complement strand
GGCATACTGCACGTCACTGCCAAGGACAAGGCATCAGGCAAGAGCCAGGGCATGGACATAGTCGCACCCCACAAGATGGACAAGACTGACATAGAGAAGAAGATGGGAGAAGCAAAGGAGTATGAGGAGGCTGACAAGAAGATCCGGGAGGAGATCGAGGCGAAGAACAACGCCGAGTCGCTCGTGTACACGGCCGAACACACCCTGGAAGAGTACAAGGGTAAGATATCCGACGCCGACAAGGAGAAGGTGAACAAGGCGAAGGACGAGCTCTCGGCTGCGGTCAAGGCCGAGGACATGGACAGCATAAAGGCCAAGACCGAGGAGCTCAAACAGGTCCTCGGCGAGATAAGCGCCGGCCTCTACAAGGGCGCAGCCGGTCCGGAAGGCCATGAAGGTCCCGAGGGCGAAGGCGCAGGTCCGGAGCAGGGGCCAGGCACCGACGGCACAGACAGTTCCGGCGGCTCCGATCCGAACATAAAAGACGCGGACTTCAAGGTCGAGAAATGAAGGTAACCAAGAATGGCGAAGGACTACTATGACCTGCTGGGAGTCAAGAAGGACGCGAGCGAGAGCGATATCAAGTCCGCGTACAGGAACCTCGCCATGCGTTTCCACCCCGACAAAAACAAGGACCCCGGCGCAGAGGAGAAGTTCAAGGAGATCAATGAAGCCTACGCCGTGCTGAGCAACTCTGACAAACGCAGGCAGTACGACGCTTACGGCCCTGAAGGCTTCAACCAGCGCTTCACCGAGGAGGACATATTCAGGGGCTTCGACTTCGACCAGGCCTTCAGGAGCATGGGCTTCAACGCCGGAGGCATGGGCGGCTTCGGTTCCATCGACGACATGTTCGACAGCCTCTTCGGCATGCAGTCCCGCGGCCCGCACGGAAGGACCGCAGACATGGGCAACGACATACTCGCAAGGGTGACAGTCTCGCTGGAGGACGCAGCCAAGGGTACGACGAAGCGCATCTCGGTGAGGCACGTAAAGGGGTGCCTGCGCTGCAAGGGAAGCGGTGCAGAGCCCGGAACCGAGGTGGTGCGCTGCGACAAGTGCAACGGCTCCGGCCAGGTGCGTGTCACCAGGCGCACGCCATTCGGCATGATGCAGACGATAAGCGCCTGCCCCAAGTGCGGGGGTGCGGGCCGCGTGGCGGAACGTCCGTGCAGGACGTGCTCAGGCACAGGCCGAACCCAGGGCGAGGACAGGATCGACGTGACGATACCAAAAGGCGTCAGCACTGGCACGAGGCTGCGCGTCAAGGACATGGGCGACTACGGCTCGGACAGGCACGGCAGCCTCTACATCGACGTGGTAGTTGCGCCAGACGAGCGCTTCGAGCGCCGCGGGGATGACCTGCTCACCACCGTGGACGTGCCATTCTACACGGCGATGCTCGGCGGCGAGATAAGCGTGCCAACGATATTGGGTCATGAAAAACTGAATATAGAGCCAGGAACCCAGAACGGCGAGATTTCTGTGCTCAAAGGAAAGGGGATGCCTCGTTTCAACGGTCCTGGTGCAGGAGACGAGGTAGTGACAATCAGCATCAGCGTGCCAAAGAAGCTATCGAAGGAGCAGCGCGAGCTGATGACGAAGTTCGCCGAAGCTTCAGACGGCGCAGACGGGGTCCATGGGGGCAAGAAGCGTTTCTGGGAATGAAGTTTGAAACCTGTACCGGCGATTGAATGAAAGCGATAGTGCTCAAGGAACCATATGCGGGCATGGTCAGGGCAGGGAAAAAGACCATCGAGACCAGGGTCTGGAAGACTAAATATCGGGGCAAGCTGCTCATATGCGCGTCGAAGATCCCGCGCACCGAGTTCAGCGGCAAGGCCATAGCGATCGCCGAGCTCGTGGACTGCAGGACGATGATCAAGGCAGACGAGAAAAGGGCATGCTGCAAGGTCTACGACCGGGCGCATTCATGGGTGCTGGAGGACATCAGGCCAATCAAGCCATTCAGCGTGCGTGGGCAGCTGAGCCTCTTCGAAGTTGATATCAAAGAGTAACGTCTTTTCGGCCCCCAACTGCAAAACTACTTATTGGTTCTTGGCCAATTGGCTGTGGCATTCTTATGGGGAAAACTACAGCCACGCTGCTACTCCTTGCCGGTAGTACCGTCGCCTATGCTGTAAACGGTATCGTCGCGTTCCTGACGCTCAGGCATATGGGCCTTTACGAATTCTTCTTCCTGTGGAGCATCGGCGGCATTCTTGCGCTGCCTCTCTTGCTCAGGGTCTTGGGCCTGAAGGACCGCCCGCTGCGTGGCTTCAGTCCGCGCTCCCCGAGCCTTTACGGCGGCATCCTGCTGATAGTGTTCAACGTGGTGCTCTTCGCGGCTTTCAGGCGCTACATGCTCGCAGGGGTGTATCCCCTGATAGCCCTCAGTTCGCTTGTCTTCCTGTCTACAGACATGGCGATATTCAGGAAAAGACTGCGCCTCGCGACGAAATCTGCTCTGTTAGCCGGAGTGCTGTTGGTGGTCGCCGGCGTTTACCTCGCCGAGAGCACGGGCTACGCGTTCAATTATAGTATTTTACCATTCATCGTGGCCATCGCCCTGCTAGCGGGCGCAGGCTACTACCTGGTGTTCTACAACACCCGAAAATACGGCGTCGGGCCTAAGATAACTTCGATAGCTGTGCCGTCCTTTGTCATATCAGTGCTTATTGCCGCGCTCACCGGCTCTATCCGCGGCGTGCCTGTGTGGTACGGTGTGGGGGCCGCGTTTGCGGGGTTCACCTATATAACGTCTGTTGCACTGGAGCTGACCGCGATGAGGAAGAACGAGACCCATATTGCAGCAAAGGAAGTCGTTACGAGGAACCTGATAAACAACTTCACCTACATGGACACCGTGCTGGTGCTCCTGGGCAGCATCGTCATCGCAAGCTTCACCGCGCAGGAGTTAGTCGGAGGGCTAATGATAGTCGCCGGCGTCATGACGATGGCGCTGGTGCGCGGCCGCCAGAAATAATCCCTTCACTTCAGCCTGATGGAGTCGAGGTTCATGGGTGCCCTGCCATCTGCGTGCGCTATCTTGCCCAGTGTCCTGGCCAGGTCCTCGCATTTGTGCTCTTCCCCGTGCATCGTGAAGATGCTCTTCGGCCTTATATTGAGCTTCTCGACATAACTGATGAGCTGGCGCCTGTCGCTGTGGCCGGAGAAGCCCTCAACGGTCTTTATGTTCATGTTGACCTTGATCGGTGCGAGCTTGCCGTCCTCGTTCGGCAGCGGCACCTCGCCGACGCCGTTCTGGAGGCGCCTGCCGAGGCTGTTGCTGCTGTTATAACCAACGAACACGAGCGTGTTCCTGGCGTCGTCCGCGAGGCGCCTGAAGTACTCGACGCTGGCGCCGCCGTTCATCATTCCGCCGCTAGCGAGTATTATGCCGGGGCCGTTCTCGAAGACCTGTTCGCGCTCGCCCTTTACCACCTCGAAGATTTCGCTCTCGAACGGGCTCCTGTTGTTGAGTATGCGGTTCCTCAGGCCTTCCTTGAGGAACTCCGGATAAGCAGTATGTATAGCGCTCGCCTCAAGTATCATGCCGTCGAGGTACACCGGCGCATCGAACTTATACGGGCTGTTGTCGCCCGTCATGTAGCTCTCCAGTATCAGCTGGAGCTCCTGGCTCCTGCCCACTGCGAATAGCGGTATGAGAACCTTGCCGTTGTTGTCGAGCGTGCGTTTTATCGTGTCCATGAGGTTGCGCTCCGCGTCGTGCCTGTTTGGCGTTATGTCGTTGGGCCCGCCGTACGTGCTCTCTATGAATAGCGCGTCGACGCGCGGGAAGCGAGTCTGCGCAGGGTCGAAGAGCCTGGTGAAGCCGTACTTCATGTCACCTGTGTGCACTATGTTGTACATGCCTTCGCCGACGTGCAGGTGCACCTGCGCGCTGCCGAGTATGTGGCCGGCGTTGTGGTACGTGAGCTTTAGCTCGTCGGTTATGTTTGTGACCTCGCTGTAGTCCCTGGTCACCATGTGCATGAGCATCTTGCGCACGTCCTTCTCGTCGTAGAGCGGCGTGCCGCCGCTCCTAGCGACTAGCTTTATGTAGTCGTTGAGCAGCAGCGCCACCAGGTCGCGCGTGGCCGGCGTGCAGTAGACCGGGCCGTCGTACCCGTACTTGAACAGGTATGGTATGAAGCCCGAGTGGTCCATGTGCGCGTGTGTCAGTATCACCGCGTCGAGTTCGTTGATCGAGAAGTTCGCGCTGTCCAGATATGGGAAAGCCTTGTTGACGTCGCCGCTTGCATTGGCGTCGAGGCCCTTGATGCCTGGTTCCGGGCTTATGCCGCAGTCTATTATGACCTTCGAGTGGGGTGTCTCCAGCAGCAGGCTGCTCCTGCCTACCTCGCGGAAGCCTCCAAGAGCCGTGGCCTTGAGCCACTCGCTCTTCATGACTGTTTTGTTGATGTTCTGGCCGACCCTGTGCAGGAACTTCTTCCTGAAGTCGCTCTCGTTGTACATAAGCTGGCGCACGCCGCGTATGGTGTCGCTGTCCATTGTTGGGGTGCGCAGCACACGCGGGCTCCAGCCGGTCTGCATCGCTATGGCCTTGAGCGTGCTCCCGCCCTTGCCTATGACCAGGCCTGGCTTGAGCGCCTCTATCTGCACCTCGCTGAAGTCGCCGACGAACTTGATGTTGCTCGTGACGGCCTCTTTTGGCACTATGCTGCTTATTACCTCGAGCGCCTTGTCGGGCTCCATGAGCACCGAGCTATCGCTCCTGACTATGAGTTTCTTCTTCACCGCCGCGGCGATGTTCCTTATTACCGATTCGTCCTCGTATATAGCCGAGATCTTCTTGACCACTATGACTATGTCGGGTCCCTCGAAGTCGGCCTTGACGAAGCCCGCATCCTTGGGCAGGAGCTCCTTTATCCTCTCGAACAGCTCCTCGTTGCGCTCCTTCGCCTCAGCTCCATTGTCCACTGCTTTCTTCTCTTCCAACAAATCACGTTTGCTAAAATAGCGTAGCTTCTATGGTATATGATGCGGCATCTTGTGTGATGCGGCGTGCATGCCCGCGCGGATAATCATTGCGTGGGCTTCACTTTGCCTGGCTCACCATTCGTTCGAGGTCCTTGCCCGTGTACTCCGTGTAGCCGCCCTTCGTTATTACGGCGACTGTTATGTTGTTGCCCGTCGCTGCGTCGCGCTTCATGGCGATGTTGAGTGCCTTGTACGCGATCTTGACCGCGTCCTTGGTCGCCATGCCCTGCTTGTAGACATCTTCCAGATAACCCAGTGCTGTGAGGCTTCCAGAACCAGTGCTTGTGAACTTCGGCTCCTCGGTGTAGCCGCCCGCAGCGTCAAGGTTGTACAGCTGGCCGCCCTCGCCGTTCACGCCCCCCACTATGAGCTGGACGTAGTACGGCATCATCTTGTTGTCGTTCAGTATAATCGACAGCAGCGTCGCCGCGCTCCTTGGGTTCAGCGGCCTGTTCTCGTTCATCTTGTAGATTTCGTTTTGTATCCTGAGTATGCGTATCAGCTCCTGCGCGTCGCCGACAAGACCCGCGATTGTCATGGCTATATTGTCGTCTATCTTCCAGACCTTCCTGGCCTCTGTGCTTGCTATGAACGTGTCCATTGTGGCGCGAGAGTCCGCGCCCATGACTACGCCATCGGAACAGACGATGCCCACGGTCGTGGTGCCCTTCATGTACCTATCAATGTCGGTGCGGTCCATATTCATCTACCATGCGCGCAAGGCGCGCTGCATATCAGTAATGCTTAAGTGCGCAAAAGCCAATGTCGCCCCAAACCTCAGACAGCGTATGCAGAAGCATCTACGCTAGAAAAGCAAAACAAACAGCCAATGCTATTGCCATGATTAACTATAAAAGGCTTGCTGTCATGCCCTCTCACAGTTCCACGACGCTGCCGTTGCCTATAAACTGGTGTTTCGCGTCCATTATCTCCGCGTAGCCGAAGGTCCTGTGCAGCTTGGTTATCTTTACCTTGTATATGTTGCCTATCCTGGTCTTCGCGTTCTTTACGAAAATTACGAAGTTCCCGGCCTTGCCTATTCCCTCGCCGCGGGCGCCCTTCGCGTCCACGCGGAGCTCGTATTCCATACCTTCCGCTATCTCGTCCGCTATGCTATCCATGTTTTCCACCCTGTGCCGCCACCACCGCTGGGACAACCCTATCCCCGCTCACCCGGTGATTAAGCAACAGTAGCTTATACCGTGCTGCCTATTTAAAGCTATTCTGCGAAAACGTTGACGTTTGGCATCTGTCTAACATGCCAGCGCTGTTTTTAAGCTACCTCGCGCGTTTTCTGCCTTTGCCTACAACCTTCGGCCTGCGCATGACGACGTAGAGCGCCGCAGCCGCAGCAACCGTAAGCGCAACCATTATGGCAAGCGAAATCGGCCTGTAGGAATAGATGCGTGCCAGCTGCACTGCCGCATCGGCCCTCGCGTTCGCAAGCTGTGCGTACGCGAGCGAGATGTTGCGCGTGTAGTTCGCCTTCGCCATATAGAGCTGGAAGTACGCATCGGTGAGGTTTGGGTAGAATACCAGGTAGGAGCTCTGGTTGGCCATCTGTATGTACGATAGCGTTGAATTGAAGCTGTTGCTGAAATTGGCGGGCGCGCCCTTCGCCAGCGTCAGGTTGAGGCCATGCGCATGCGCTGTGGCTGCGCCTAATACCAGGGCCGCAAAAAGAAAGAAAAGGGCAAGGAGCCTCATGCCCATCATAGATTTACGTCTATGTTCAGCTGCTCCTTGAGCTCCCTGTACCTGTTCCTTATCGTTACCTCGGTCACGCCTGCGACGTCGGCAACTTCCTTCTGCGTGCGGCGCTCTCCGGCGAGCGCGCCGGCGATGTAGACTGCGGCAGCGCTGACGCCCGTTGGGCTTCTGCCGGAGACGAGGCCCTTCCTCATCGCGTCCTTGAGGAGCACCGCAGCCTTCTCCTGTGCCTCGCCGCTCAGCTTGAGGGCGTTGATATACCTCGGCACATAGCTTATCGGGTCAGTGAGCGGTATCTTCAGGCCAAGCTCGTGGGATATGGCTCTGTAAGCCCTGCCTATCTCCTTCTTCGGGAGCCCGGATATGTTCGCTATCTCATCAAGCGTCCTCGGCATGCCAGCCTTCCTGCACGCCGCGTATATGACTGCCTGTACCACCGTTTCTATTGGCCTTCCGCGTATCAGATTGTTCTGCACGCACTTCCTGTAGAGAAGCGCCGCGTTCTCGCGGATGTTCTCAGGCAGGCCCAGATAGCTTGATACCCTGTTCAGCTCGGGGAGCGCTATCAGGTAGTTGCGCTCCGATGAGCTGGCAATGCTGGCGCGCTTGTGCCACTTGCGCATCCTGTAGAGCTGCGCCTGGCGCTTGGAAGGTATGCGCACGCCGCGTATGTCCTTGTTGTAAAGGTCTATCTCGGTCACGAGCCCCTTGTTAGGGCGCGTGTACTTCATGGGCGCGCCGGTTCTTGCCCTCGCGTTCCTCTGGTCTGCGTCGAAGGCCCTCCATTCGGGTCCAGTGTCTGTCACGTTTTCCTCTATGACAAGGCCGCAGCTGTTGCACACGACCTCTCCGCGTTCGCCGTCAAATATCAAGCTTGTAGAACCGCAGCTCGGGCAGACCCTAGGTGCAGCCGCGGTCGGCACCATCTGGTGCGACTGGGCATGCTGCAGCTCTTCTATGGCATGGCTTGGCTCGAGCTTCTGTTCCTCTGTCCTCGGTGTGTCCTCCGCAAGGCTGATCTTGTTGTCCGTTAGCACTATGCGCCTCATGCCCTCGTGCTCTGCATGCGCGCCGGGCCGGGGCTGCTGCTTGCTAGCCTGCTGCTTGCTGGCCTGCTGGCCGCCCTTCGCGTGCTTGGGCTGGGCCTTCTTCTGAATCTTGGCCTTAACCTTAACCTTCTCAAGGGTCTTCTTCGCGTTCTTGTTGTTCTTTGTTACCATTACATCGCCTAAACACGAGTGTATGCTGCATGCCTCCAAAAAGCAATAGCTTTATATTCTTTTCTACAAGGAGGCAGTAAAATTGTGAAGCAAAAGATATTTAAATGTTTGGGCAGGCTCGCGGTGCACCTGGGCCGAAACCCATATAAAGCAGGCAGTGCATCTGGGCGAGGGAAACTCCGCAGAATACTGGAATACCACCAAAGGTTTTTAAAGTTTGACAGTGAATTGGCATCAGGCGATCAAATGAAAGTTTCAGACATCTACAGCATGGACATCTACAGCGACAACGGCCAGTATCTCGGGGAGGTCCGCGACGCGATACTCGACTTGGAGAAGGGCGAGGTCAGCAGGCTTCTCATGGAGGAGTGGAAAAGCTCCAGTGAGGACGAGATGCGCAAGATACTTCAGCAGAAGAGCATACTTTTCAGGAACATAAAGAACATCGGAGACGTGGTGCTGGTCTCGGCAACTGGCGGCGCGACGGCGAAGGGCGCAGGCAGCAGTGCGGAGGTCTCAGACCTGGCAGGCAGCAGGTAATCTGCCAAGCCTGCAATCCTGCAGCTATTGCCTCAGGTGTCCAAGCCTGCCTTCTTCTTAAGCCTCATTTCAGTAGCTGGGGGAGCTTGATACCCCTCTGGCCCAAGTAGAAGCCTGAGTATGCGCTGCCGGTCTTGCTGTCGAGCTTCTCGAATATTATGTGCGCGAACCGCTGCCTGGGCCTGAGCATTATGCTGTAAGGTGCGTTGTTCACCACCTCAAGCGTAATCGTGCCCCTGAAGCCGGCGTCTATGATGGTCGGTGGCATCGAGAGCCCGTGCCTCGCCCACGTGCTCCGCAGCTCGACGAAGCCCGCTATGTCGTCCGGCATCTCTATATACTCGTGCGTAGACAGCAGAACCTGTTCGTGCGGCTCTATAATCATTCCCTTCCGGCCCTTCGTAATCGTGTACGTGATGCCTACATGCTCCTTCTTCGTCGGGTCGAGCACGAAGCCGTCCCCTAAGTTCTGATGATGGGCTATCTCGTCCGTGAGCCTGCAGTCTATGCCGTTCTCGCGCACTATCTCCCTGAGGAACGGTTTTATTACCAGCCTCTTGGTGCGCACCATGTTAAGTATGTCGACATCCGATAATATCATGCGTCTACCCCTGCCCCAATCTATTA
>JAJZII010000015.1:3108-9257 GCA_021810685.1 Microcaldota archaeon | reverse complement strand
CTTGGGCGGGAAGAACTGAACCACGCTCGTTATGTAGACGTCGCCGCGACGCAACCCCGCCAACTTGAGGAGATGCGAAAGCAGAACCCCGCTTCTTCCCACGAACGGCCTGCCCTGCATGTCCTCTTCCGCGCCAGGAGCCTGGCCGACCACCATAACCTTCGCGTTCAGCGGGCCCTCTCCCGGCACGAAGTTGGCGCTTAGGTCCCAGTGCCCTTGCTCCTTGCCCTTTTCCGGCAGCTTCGCGTACTCGGCGTTGAGCTTCTCCATCGCCTCGAGCCTGTCGATGTATGAGTTGGCCTCTATTATGAGGTCCTTCTTGAACTTCCACTGCTTCATTGCCTCTTCGTAGGTGAGCCACGCGAAGCCCGTGTGCTCCTTCGATATCTTTACCTGGGCGTCGGGGCTCGCCTGTGCGAGGAAATACATCACGCTGTTGCGTATCTTCTCGCCTTCGGCCATGAACCAGAACGCCACAGTGAACCTGAAGAACCTGTCGGGCTTGACGTCTATGCCTGCTTCTTCCTTCGTCTCACGGATGGCCGCCTGCTCGGCATTCTCGCCCTTCTCGATGTGCCCCTTCGGCAGGTCGAGCCTGCCCCGTGGTTCCTTTTTCAGGAAAAGGAACTGGCGCACGCTGCCCTTGTACCTGTATACAATGAAGCCACCGTCGTAGCCGAACTGCACTACAGAATCACCCAATGCCCGATGCCACGGCATACGCCGAGCACAGCATAGTTTCGTTGGCAGTGCCTCCACGCAGTATGCTGGCAACAGCAGACTGCGCACCGTTGGCGATGCCGTTGTCCGCTGTGCATACGGCTGTGCCATTCCGCGCCAGGAACTCATAGTATGTGGTCGTCTCGTTACCTGCGATGACTGCCGGCGCGGAGAAGTAGCTGACGTATATAGTAGTGCCGTTGGATTGCGAACTGGCGCTCGTCACCGCGATGCCATTGCGCAGTATCACGACGTGTTTTGACGACAGGCCCGAAACATTACCCATCAGCACGGCGTTGAGCGGCCTCGTCGCCACGCCAGCAAGGACAAAAACCCTGCTTCGGTTGGACTGCGTCGAGTTGGCGGTCACGTTCTGCAGCGAGAAGACCATATTGCCGTAGAGCGTGCCTGCGTATAGTATGTCGGTGTGTGCGTTCTCAAGGCTCGCAGTAATCGTCGCCTGCACCGTCGAATTGCTGGGAAGCGAATTCGCTGTGAAGTTTATAGGGTTGGCATACAGTGCGGATGAATACGGCAGAGTGATCAGGAATCCCAGCACCCCGATCACGATAGTGGCTGCGACAGGCGCTGCGTAAGCGCTTGGAGACATGCCGATGCTGCGCCTCTTCTGCTTGGCGCGCGCCTTTGTAGGGCTCTGGCGCAGCGACGGAACGCGCAGCCCGAACTTCCCCGCGATGAGCACCATGACCACTATGGCTATATCGAAAAGCACCTGTCCCGCGAAAGTGTGCAATGTCGCAGTGGCAGTATTTATTCCGTAGTATGCCCACTGCAGTGATATGGCGAACATGCGCAGCACGTTCAGCAGGATCATGAAGCCGAGGCCGGAGAGCAGCCAGAGCACCTTGTCGCGCATCCTGCCGTAGTACAGGTACGCGACAGGCAGTAGGAACATCAGTATGGCTATGAATGCGCCGATGTCTGCACATGTTGTTGCTATGGATATGTGCGAAGCCCCACCGGCAGATATAACGAGGCCCTGCTTCACCACAGGGACTCCGACGGCCTTCAGCAGATAGTAGACGAAGTAAGCATTTATCGAAGTGAAGCTGGAGTTGAGAGCCATTACCGGAAGGAAAAGCAGCGGCGACGCGAAAACAGAGTATATTATCACGAAGCGCATGCTCCTGAGGCCCTTGACGCCAAACAGCACCACGATAAGGGATACAAGCACGACAGGAAAGAGGAACGCGTCTATCCTGTAGGCCTGGAAGATGAACGAGAGTGAGCCGCGCAGCACCGACACGAGCACGAAATACAACGCAAGTACAAATGCGCCTGCAGCTATATTGGCTGGTTTGGTCTCGAGCTCGAGCTTCTCCCTCATTGCGAACAGTATGGCAAGCGGCAGCATCAGCATGACGACTATTATGTATGTGACGGGGTCGTTATCCAGTATGCTGAACTGCGTAACGCGAATGGAGTTGAACGCGAATGCGACGAACGCTGCAACGAGAACAAGAAGTCCCAGCATCTTAGCCTTCCTGTTATCCATAAATTACACCGCCACGCGAACTAAATCTGATGTCCTCAGCCGAAATGGGCTTCATCACGGTTCAGTAGTTACTCTTTTCTTCATCGGACGCGTATATATCACCAGCAATGTATAAATAGGCAGTTTGCGCTTCTGTCCTGAGGGAAAATCATGCCCAGGAAGGCCAAAGGCTACAGGTATGTCGAGCACACTGCCGACGTGGAATTCATAGCCAGCGGCAGGACCAGGGCCGGGCTCATAAGGAACTCGCTGCTCGCCATGTTCGAAACAAACGCTTACATAGGCAGGCTCGGCAGGAGCAAGGGAAAACGGCGCAGCATAATGATAGACGACGTGGCTCCAGATCTCGGCACGCTTCTCTGGTACGTGCTGCAGGATGCGCTGTCGGTGGCCGATGCTGAGCAGCTCTTCGTGTACAAGGTCAGCAGGATAAGCGTGGGCCCTAAGGATTCTGGACTTATTGCCAGGGCCACGCTGACGGGCAAGACCAGGGAGCCGCAATACTCAAAGCTTGAGGTGAAGGGCGTTTCCAGGTATGACATGAAGGTGTCTAAAACAGCACGCGGATACAAGGCGAGCGTCGTGCTTGATGTATGAAGCCGGGAGAGGGAATTGCACCCTCCTACGCCGCTCTGCAGGCGGCTGCATAGCTGATCTGCCATCCCGGCACGACGTATGGTTTTCCGTGCCCTGCTATTTATATTTTGTGTAGTCATATTACAGTGGACAGGCCTCTGTCTAATTTGGTGCTGATATGGCAGAACAAACAGTACCCGAGGAGCTCCTTTCGAAGGCCTCGGTTTTCGACGTAAAGACTCCAGTCTCCAGAGTAATGCCGATAATAGACGGACGTGGATCGGCGATAGTGACGAAGGGCGGCGAGTTCTACGGCGTGGTAGATTTCCGCGCAATGTACAGGTCGAAGCAGGGTATGAGCGTGAAGCGCAACGCAACTGTGGAGCGCTACGCCGTCAGGACCCCGAAGATAACCGCGAGCACGCCGCTTGATGACGTCATAGCGTACTTCTACAAGTCGCAGAGCACGGCGATGCCGTTCATCAGCAGGGGTGCGGTGCGCGGCGTGCTTGACAGGTACACGCTGCTCAAGATACTGCTCTCGCTTGGATACATGAAGGACATGAAGGTACAGGAGGTGATGACGAGCCCTGTGCTCGCCATAGACTCTGAAGCGAACATCTCTCAGGCCAAAGCCATTATGGCGCACAACAAGCTCAATAGGCTCGCCGTGGTGGACAACGGCAGGTTTGTAGGCCTGATAACCAACCACGACCTGATGGTGAAGTACACGAAGCCGCAGGAACGCCTGCCCGAGATGAAGACCAAGGTCTATACGCCCGCAAACGTACCCATAAGCAGCGTGATGGAAGGCAATCCTGCCACAGTAGACTACACCTCTGAACTTGATGAATGCGTGAGAAACTTCGTAGAGAGACGCATATCGTCGCTCATAGTGGTCAAGAAGGGCAAGCCTGTAGGTATAGCTACCATAAGCGACGTGCTTGCCGGGCTCATGTCAAGGAGGCGCATAGAGGAGAACAGGATAATATTATCTGGATTTGATGCCAACTCGTACGACTACGAGGATGAGGTGCGCGAGATGGTACGCGAGTTCATGGTCACAATGGAGAAGCTCCAGAAGCTCAAGGTAAGCTATGTCACGCTTACCATAAAGAATCTGAAGAACAACAGATACGACGTCAAGATGCGCATGATGTTCGAGAGAAATGGCACCGTGTCGATGGACCACACCAGCTTCTTGCTGGACAGGACGGTGGGCGAGCTGCTTGAAAAGATGAAGCGTGAGGTGCTCAAGCTCAAGGACAAGGATAGCAAGGGCAGGTATACCCTGAAGATGGCAGAGGAAGACGAGTTATGAACACGAAGGCGGCGGAGCGGAAAGGCGCAAAGGCACAGTCCAGCCTGGAGCTCCTCGTCACTCTCTCGTTCGGCCTTATAGTACTCCTGCCAATAGTAGTGCTTGCTTTCATACAGATATCCACTTCGTCTTCGACGCTCGCGACCACCGAGGCGCAGCAGACGGCCACGAAGCTCGCGAGCATATCGGCCTACGTGGGCCAGCAGGGCTACCCGGCCAAGCAGCTCACGCTGATACAGATGCCACCTGACATAGCTGCAATAGAGATAGGCACAATAACTGGAGGCATAGGCCACGAGATTGTGCTTGAAGTGCGCACGAACGCGGGCCTCAGCTACGTCACGGCGTACTCGCCAGTGAACGTGAGCGGCCAGCTGGGAGGGCTCACGTCCTCCGGCACATACTTCGTGAACGTGAGCGCGCAGACGCAGTGCCCCGAGAACTTCGCACTGCCGTGTGTCTACATCCAGCCCTCGTGACCGGCAGGCACAGAAGGCTTAAATATGGTTATCCATCATTTCTAACTGCCAACAGTGATCATGATGAAGGTGCTTCAGCTTGACGTCAAATCGATAGAGTACGAGCTTATAGAGCCAGAGCTCCGCGTCTACGAAAAGAGCGACGACAAGGATGTCAAAGTAGAAGATGCAGTAGTTCTGCTCGTGTCGGTGGAGCAAGGTGACACCCAGAACGTCGCCAAAAAGGCCATAGACGAAGCGGTGGCGTTCGCCACCAAGCAGAAGGTACCTAATCTCGTGCTTTACCCGTTCGCGCACCTGAGCGAAGATTTGGAGGCGCCGCAAAAGGCCATGGAGCTCTTCGCAGGCATGGTTAAGGAGGCCGAGAAGAGCGGGCTCAAAGTCGTTCACGCGCCGTTCGGCTGGAACAAGGCATGGCACATAATGATAAAGGGGCACCCGCTGGCCGAGCAGTCAAGGAAGTACTCCGAGGGCGCCGATGAGAAGAAACGCGCCAAGCCCGTCAGGCGCGACGTCGACCTTTCCATAGTAAAGAAAAGCGACTGGTCGGGGCTGCCTGCTGCGGACCACAGGACCATAGGGGAACAGAACAATTTGTACAGCTTCCAGGAGGTGTCGCCTGCAATGGTCTACTGGCACCCGAACGGCTGGATAGTGTTCAAGGAGCTCGTCAGGTTCATACGCGAGATGGAAGACAGGTATGAGTACGAGGAGATAAGCACCCCGGCCATAGCCAACGTGGCGCTGTGGCATGTCTCAGGCCACATAGACCATTATAGGGACAACATGTTCTCGTTCGAAAGCGGCTCTGACACGTTCGGCCTGAAGCCCATGAACTGCCCGTCGACAATGCTGATCTACAAATCAAGGAAGTGGAGTTATAGGGAGCTGCCGTTCAGGACGGCCATATTCGACAGGCTTTACAGGAGGGAGGTAAGCGGAGCGCTAAGCGGCCTGTTCAGGGTGCAGGAGATGACCCAGGACGACGGCCACATATTCGTGACGGAGAACCAGCTCAGCGATGAGCTGGCGTCGTTGATGAAGTTCGTAAAGGAGGCCTATGACACATTCGGGCTCAAGTTCACCGCAAAGCTGTCGACAATGCCTGAGGACCACATGGGCGACAAGGCACTCTGGGACAAGGCCACCGCTGCGCTGGAGGATGCGCTCAAGGCGAACAAGATTGCCTACGAGGTGAAGGAGGGCGAGGGCGCGTTTTACGGGCCCAAGATAGACTACGACGTGTTCGATTCGGCAGGCAGGGCCTGGCAGTGCGCCACCATACAGCTGGATTACCAGCTGCCGGTGAAGTTCGAGCTCACTTATACTGGAGAAGACGGAAAGCAGTATATGCCGGTGGTGATACACAGGGCCGTGCTCGGCACTCTGGAGCGCTTCACGGCCGTCATGACGGAGCACTTCCAGGGCAAGTTCCCGACATGGCTGGCGCCGTCGCAGGCCCGCGTGCTTTCGATATCAGAACAGGCAGCTGACTACGCCGAGAAGGTTTACAGGGAGCTGAAGAAGTATGGCATAC
>JAJZII010000015.1:0-3098 GCA_021810685.1 Microcaldota archaeon | reverse complement strand
CTGGACGCATCAGACAAGACTCTCGACTACAAGATACGCGACGCACAGATGCAGAGAGTGCCTTACATACTAGTAGTAGGCAAGAAGGAGGCGGAGAATGGCACCATTGCAGTCAGAAGCCGCAACGGCACCCAGAAGTTCGGCGTAAAGGTCGATGAATTCGCCGAGACCTTGCTCAAGGAGATAAGGGAGCGCTCTCTCAAGCTCTCTTATTGATTCCTTTAGTTATTCCCTTAGTTTGATTACAGCTACATGTGCAGCGCGTAGATGTTCCTGAAGAGCTTCTTGCCTTTCTTGACGCCGAACAACTTATAGGAACGCGTAGGTCTGAGCGTGTTGTGCAGCATGAAGTATTGGTTAGCCGCTTCCTTGTCGCCGATGTAGACGTCGTAGCCTCCCCTCACCTTCTCGGTCTTCGACAGGAAACTGCCCCTTGCTTCTATGAACTTCGTTATGCTGGCCGCCACGTTCTCGACCGTGCGCTCGTTTCCGCGGAGCTGCACCAGCGCCTCGTAGTAGCCGGAGCTCTGCCGGTAGCAACGCTGGCACATCATGCGCCTGAACTTCACGTGCACCTGCTTCTCGAATGTGACCCTTTCGTCCTCGTACTCGCTGGTTATTCTGACCGCTGCCTGCATTGTGTGCGTATCGAAAGCCGTGACCTTCACTTCGCACTGACCCAGGTGCAGCTCGTGCTTCAGCGATTCGGCCATAGCCTCGAGGCTGAAATCATCGAAACCCTCCGGGGTGCGTATGCGCTCGCAGCTCCTGCACCTGTCTATCTGCGCCTTGTCCTGTATGCCGGCGCTTATCTTCTCTATCACGCAGAACTCGCAGAACTCGCCTATGAAGCGTGCGTCGTCGGTAGACCTGCTGCATGTCGGGCAATATTTCAGAATGTCACTCACCCGCCTCGCTTTCCTTGAAGTGCCTGCCGAGGATGGCACCGTACGCAGGCCTCGTTATGAGCACTCCCATGAGCGCACCTATTATGGTGGATTCCGAGAACCCGATGACGCTCACTAGGGACGTGGAGAAGAACAGGGGAAGCATCGCCACTATGAGCAGCGTCGCATCGGCCCAGACGATATAGAACGCCTTGCCAAGCACGCCCTTGGTCGTTGAAAATGAAGTGTCTCTGGAGAGCATCTCGTCGGTTATTATTATCTGGGCATCGACTCCAGTACCCACCACGGCTATCATGCCGGCGAACGCCGAGAGGTCTATCGTGCCCACGAGACCTATTATGGAAACAATTATGAAAAGCTCCATCAGAGTAGTGAGAAGTATGGGCAGCACCAGGAAGGCGCGCCTGTACCTTATCGTTATGTAGACAGATATAAGCACGACCGCAGTTATGAGCGCTATAGCGCTGATGTTGAGCGCATTCCGGCCGAGGGTCGGGGCCGTGCTAGTAGGGGTGCCCACTATGACGCTGACCGGAAGCGCACCGCCGCTGAGTATGCTTGCGATTGTCTTAGTCTGGTTGGTTGCATAGGCCAGCTTCTGCGTAGTAGGTACGCTTGAGGGTGCGAAGCCTGATATGAGGTAGTTGTCGCCGGCCGTGCCGTTCGTTATCGATGGATTGAGCAGCGGCGACGCGAGAAGGCCGACCATCGGCCATATGTTGACCACGGTGCTGTTTATCGTGGCCTGGAAGTATGTTGGCGTCATGTTGGCCTTGCTCTCGAGCTTTACAGTGTAGTTGTCCGCCTTCGCGCCGGATAGGAGCGACGGGGCAAGGTTTGAGCTCGCGAGTATAGTGCTGTACTTGTCCTTGTTGGCCGCGAGGAACGACAGCGCCGAGCTCTCGCTCGCGTTGGTCGGCGAAACTGGAACGACAGGTATGGCGCCCACGTTGTACGCCAGTGCGGAGCGCATCGAGGCGAGCGCGCCTGACTGCGAGAGACCGAGAGACTGGTTGCTAAGTATTGAGGAGTTTATCAGTATGATGGTGTTGGTCGGCCTGTCGAGGAACATGTACAGGGGCTGGTTCGCCTGGCCGAAGACTACCTTGGCGAACTTATTCACCGCGCTCTGCTTTATGAAGAACGTCACCTCCCACTCGACCGTGCCGTTGGAGAGTATCGGAGGTACCTGGCCTATGCTGCCCTGCAGTATCTCGCTGCCGTTGATGGCTTCCCTGCCGGACACTATGCCCTGGAACCTTCCCTGGCTCTCTATTATCGAGATCGTGCCGTTTACCTCTGTAGGGCTGACGGACGGAACTGTTATGTAGACCTCGGAGTTGCCGATACCCTCGACTGTCACCTGCTTCAGGCCGAACGTCGAGACGCGCTGGTCCAGGTCTGATATGAGCGACGCCATCTCGGTTGAGTTGACTGGGTGCTGCAGCGTAACTGGTATGCGCGTGCCTCCCATGAACTCTACCCCGAAGTGAAGCCCGTAGTGCAGGTCGAGCGCCAGCAGCGCCACGAATATGACCACGAGCGCCAGGAGGCGCATGTCCTTTAAGTATGATGAAATATTGTTGGTCATATCCTGTCCCTGCGTTTCTTGTACCAGACCACCATCACGGTGTTGCCGAACCACGTGGTTAGGATGTCAGCCAGCAGGCCGAACAGCACCACGCCCGATATCTCTATGTATGTGGGTATGAACGCTATGTATGATATTATGAACAGCGTTAGGAATGAGAGTATTGCCGTGCTCGTCATCGTCACGCCGGTCGTGAAGGTTGACATTGCGCGCTCAGTAGGTGTGCCCTCCGTGCGCTTGAGTATGCGTATAGATGAAAGAAGGTCCGTGTCTATCGAGAATCCTATGAGCATCAGTATGCCGCCGACGGACGCTACGCCGAGCGGTATGTGGAAGGCACCCATGGCGCCGAGAGCCACTATTATGTCGTTGGCCGCGCCGAACACTACCGCCAATGAAGGTATGGGCGTGCGGAATATGAAGAACACCGCTATGGCGACCAGTATGAAGGCGGCTATTATTATGCCGCGCACCTGACGTAGGAAATAGCTGCCAAGGGTCGGCGTGACGTCCTGGTAAGAATAGTTTGAGAAACTGATGTGCGACCTCAGCAGGCTCATTATGCCGTCCTTGTAGACCGCAGATGCGTTCGTGTACAC
>JAJZII010000014.1 GCA_021810685.1 Microcaldota archaeon | reverse complement strand
CACGAGTATGATGGGGCAGAAGACCAAGTCAACTCCCTTCGGCGTGATAGAAAGGCCCATAAACCCGATAGCCGTGGCGCTCGCCGCGGGAGCGACGTACGTCGCGCGCGGCTTCTCTGGAGATCCGATGCACCTGGCGGCGCTGATAGAAGGCGGCATAAAGCACAAGGGCTTCGCGCTCATAGACGTGCAGAGCCCGTGCGTGTCCTTCAACCACACTAACACCTATGACTGGTTCAGGACGAGGGTCTACAAGCTCGAAGAGAAGGGCCACGACCCGCATGACTTCAACGCCGCAATGCTGAAGGCGTTCGAGTTCGACTCCGACCAGAGCAAGTTCCCGATAGGTCTCTTCTACGAGGTTGACAGGCCGATATACGCGGCACTCGACGTCGCGCTGAAGAAGGGCCCGCTGATAAGCCAGCCGATGCCCACGAAGGACGAGGTAACTGGTGTCATGGCAGAGCACATGCTGGACTGACTCCGGCCATGCTGCAAGACTAAGATAAATAGAAAGATGCTGGGGAAACGCCCCAGCATGCACTGCTTCTTCTGCCTACCTTATCACGGCGGCGAACCAAGGTGCTCGTAGATGGACGTGTAGCCCAGGAAGAGCAGCAGTAACGTCGTTATAATCAGCAGTGCGAATAGGAAGTAATAGGCGTACTTCATGCTGCTCTTGCCTTTCACATATGCAAGCGGCGAGAAAATCGCCGAGAGAGCAGCAAATACATACAGGCCGAACGCCGGAAGGAAGTGCGAGCCGGTCTCGAGCCCGAACGAGGCCATGCCAGCGGCCTGCGCGGCCAGGTATATGCCGAAGAAGAACCCGAATATCGTCAGCACCTTGAGGTCGATGTTCTTGTACAGCATGTAGCCGCCCATTATCATGAGCAGGCCGAGGAAGAGCTGCGCGTCGCCGAAGAGCATGTTGAAAGCGCCAGGCAGGGGCCACGCGAACGACATGTAGAAGCCGCTCACGAAGTTGAAGAGTCCGAAGACGAACGCAGGCACTGCGAGCGTGTTCAGCCCTTTCTTGTTCCGGGCCGCCATAAACGCGTATATCGCTAGTAGGAGCGTGCTCGCTCCAGCTGCCAACAGCATCACAGACAGCGGATCCACGAATGTCATTTTATCACTACATACCCTTCAAACCATATATATTTATCCATTGCACTCCGCCGCGGTATATGTCTACACTGCGAGTATATTCCCATACATTTGCGTAACCTTTATAATATTCGGATGCACTTCACTGAATGCAAATATTTTAATGGTGACTTAGTGGAGTATTCCAAGTCCTGTCCCGTCGTGAAGGTGATGGTAGAGGAGAAGATGACCGAAGGGTCTGTCAGGAAGGCCATGCACGCCAACTGGCAGATGGCCGTGGTCGAGATAGTGTCGCTGCAGAAGGACGGCATGTTCTACAACGAGATACTGAAGCAGTCCGGCCTGACGGCAAGGACGCTGTCTGCGGTGCTCAAGGCGCTCGGCTCGGAAGGGCTTGTGAATAGAACCGTAGGCACGACGTCGCCCGTGAGGGTCAGGTACAGCCTCACTGAAGCCGGCAAGAAGCTTATAGCTGCAGGCTGCCCGCTGATAGGTATTGTAGCCGCACGTCGGTAGTCGCGCCGATCCAGCCTCTTATGGAGCGAGCCGGTTCGACATGCGGGGAAACGGTATTGCGTCGCGTATGTGGTCGAGGCCCAGCATCCACTTTATTATGCGCTCCATTCCTGTGCCGAATCCTGAATGGGGCACGGAGCCGTATTTCAGCAGGTCAATGTACCACGAGTAGTTGTCCATGTTGAACTTGACGCCCTTGGCCTTTTCGACCTCGCGGAAGCGCTCCATCGCCTCCTCATACCTCCATATCCTCTGACTGCCTCCTATTATCTCGCCGTGGCCGTGCGGCGCCTGAAGGTCCGCGCACAGAACCGTGCGCTCGTCCTTCGGGTTGACTGGCATATAGAACGGCTTGAGCTCCTTCGGCCAGTAAGCCACGAAAACGGGCTTTTCCTCGTCCTCCGTCAGCAGGCGCTCCTCCTCGACGCCTATGTCGTCGCCCCAGCTCAGCTTCTTGCCCTTGTCTGCGAGGATCTCAAGCATCTTCTCATAGCTTATGCGCTTGAACGGCGGCTTTATCTTGAGCAGCGCCTCGCGGTCCGCGCCAAGAGCCTTGAGTGTCTCCTCGCCGTGCTTCGCGAGCTGGTTGGCCATGCTGCTTACGAGCCTCTCCTGCAGCTTCATGCTCTGCTCGTTGGTGAAGTACGCCATCTCTGGTTCCAGGTGCCAGTACTCTGAGAGGTGCTTCGTGGTCCGTGACATCTCAGCCCTGAACGACGGGACGAACGAGTAGACCCTCTCCAGCGAATAAATCATCGCTTCCGCGTAGAGCTGCGACGACTCAGTGAGGTAAGCCCCCTGGCCATAGTAATCAACCTCGAACATCTGCGAGCCTGTCTCGCCGCCCGCCTTCGTTATCAAAGGAGGCGAAATCTCATAGAACCCCTGCCTGTCAAGGAACGCACGCGCATACCTGAATATGTCGGCGCGCGCCTTCATTATGTTGACCATCTTCGTGCTCCTGAGCCAGAGGTGGCGCTTGTCAAGAAGCAATTCGGTGCTCTGGTACTCCGTTATCGGGAACGGCTCGGACGCATTAGTAAGCTTGAAGTCCGTTGCCTCTATCTCGAAGCCAGTCGGTGCGCGCTCGTCAGCCTTGACGGTGCCCTTCAGCTCTATGCTCGACTCGATCGAGGCCTCGGTGACTGCCTTCCAGGAGGCTTCGCTGACGTTGGCCTTCTTTATAGCTGCCTGTATGATGCCAGTGCGGTCCCGAATGACTACGAAGGCTATGCCTCCGCTCTCCCTCTTCCTGTGTATCCAGCCGCGCAGGGCAACGTGTTTGCCGACGGCCTTCTGTGTATCAGAAACGTGCGAGTATGCCATGCGACCACT
The DNA here is from genome assembly GCA_021810685.1 of Microcaldota archaeon. Next base: position 6,405 of record JAJZII010000014.1, on the reverse strand, counting down.
ATAATGCTAAAGCTATCAACTCTTTTATTGATTCTGTTCAAACGGTGGCTGGAAAAATCGCAGAAGAAACTGCTGGACTAACCCCTCAACATACCTTATATCTATGAGAGTTACGCGATAACCGGCGACGCAAACATAATAATCAAGGTCGTGGCGAAAGACACTGAGCACCTCGGAAACATGCTCCTGAAACATATAGACGCGAAGGAAGGGGTGATGCGCACGAAGACTATAATAGCGCTGTAATTGTTTTGCGCTCCATTTTGCGTTCCAAAAACATTAATATAACATGGCAGTGATATAGGCAAGCCGGGCGATGTAATGCTGAAAGACGTCTTCAACGCGAACGTTTATTACATGCAGGTCATGAACGAGAACGGGAACATAGACGCCAGCCTTTTCCCGAAGGATCTCAAGGACACCACAATCGTGGAGATGTACAATAAGATGAGCATGGCGCGGCAGCTGGACGCCAAGGTGCTCAGCCTGCAGAGGCAGGGACGCGCCGTGACTTACGCGCCGCTCGTCGGCCAGGAGGCGGAGCAGATAGGCAGCGCATTCGCAATGAGGCCCGACGACGTATTCGTGCCAAACTTCAGGCAGCACGCAGTGTACATGGCGAGGGGCTTCCCACTTGACAAATTCTTCATGTATTGGCGCGGTTACGAGGAGGGAAACAGCGTGCCGAAGAGCGTGAACGGGCTGCCAGTTGCTGTGCCTGTCGGAACACAGATGCCGCACGCAGCCGGAATAGCATTCGCGCAGAAGTACAGGAAGAGCGGCGCCGCGACAATAACATACGTTGGAGATGGCGGCACATCTGAGGGCGACTTCTACGAGAGCCTCAACTTCGCAGGCGTCTTCAAACTGCCGCTCGTGACGATAATAGAGAACAACCAGTGGGCAATATCCGAACCCAGAAGCAAGCAGTCGGCCGCGCAGACGCTTGCGCAGAAGGCCATAGCAGCGGGCATCAAGGGCATACAGGTAGACGGCAACGACGTCATTGCAGTATACAAGGCGGTGAGCGACGCTATAAAAGAGAGTGCCAGCGGGCCGACGCTGATAGAGGCGCTCACCTATAGGATGAGCATGCACACCACTGCCGACGACCCAACCAAGTACAGGTCCGATGCGGAGGTCGATGCGTGGAAGCCGAAGGACCCGCTCCTGAGGGTGAGGAAGTACCTCGAGTCGAAGAAGCTCTGGAGTGACGCACTCGAAACAAAGATGCAGGACGAAAACCTGAAGGCCATAGATGCGGCTGTGGAGAAAGCGGAGCAGTTCAAGCCCGATCCAAAGAGCATGTTCGAAAACGTGTACAGCTTCATGCCTGAGGTGCTGAAGAATGAAGAGGACGAGGCGATAGCCGCGAACTTCTGGCAAGGCTAAACTAGGTTGGGTGGTCGAATGATGATAAACATGGTCAGCGCCATAAACAGCGCGATGGACCTCTGCATGCAGGAGAACAAGGATATGGTGTTGCTTGGAGAAGACATAGGCAAGGACGGCGGCGTGTTCCGCGTGACTGAGGGCCTGATGGCGAAGTACGGCGAGGACCGCGTAATAGACACGCCGCTCGCCGAATCGAGCATCGTTGGCGCTGCGATAGGCATGGCGCTCTCAGGCCTGCACCCCGTACCGGAGCTGCAGTTCGCGGGCTTCATGTACCTGTCTTTCGCCCAGCTCGTCAACCACGCTGCAAGGTACAGGGCGAGGACCAGGTCGGCGATGAGCCTCCCGATGATAATACGCACGCCAGTAAGCGGCGGCGTGCGTACGCTCGAGCACCATTCAGAAAGCCCGGAAGCCTTTTTCGCGCACCCCGGCGGCATTGTGGTAGTCGAGCCGTCGACGCCATACGACGCGAAGGGACTGTTCATCGCGGCGTCGCACATGAACGACCCGGTCATGTTCCTGGAGCCCACGAAGCTCTACAGACTATTCAAGCAGGAAGTGCCCGACTCGATGTACGAGGTACCAATAGGCAAGGCCAGCGTGTTAAGGGAGGGCGACGACCTGACCATAATAACATACGGCACTATGACTGGCATAGTCAGCGAAGTGGTGGAGAAGAAGAAGGTATCAGCGCAGGTGATAGACCTCAGGACCATAAACCCCTTGGACGAGAAAACAATCCTTGAGGGCGCGAAGAAGACCGGCAAGGTGATAGTGGTGCACGAGGCGCCTACGAGCTTCGGCGTGGGGGCCGAGGTTTCCGCCAGGATAGCGGAGAAGGCGATGTTCGAGCTCGACGCGCCGATAATGCGTGTGGCCTCGCCGAGCTTTCCGTATCCGTTCCCAGCGTATGAGCAGTACTACCTTCCAAATGCGAACAGGATAGGTGCTGCGATAGACAAGATGCTCTCGGTGTGATTATGAAGGAACTTAAGTTCGTTGATGTCGGTGAAGGCATAACCGAAGGCCATGTGCAAAAGTGGCTTGTCAGGGACGGTTCCGAAGTAAAAGAAGATACGCCGATAGTGCAGGTCGAGACGGACAAGGCGGTCGTGCAGGTGCCTGCGCCGGCTACCGGCACAGTGAAGTTCGTCGCCAAGGAGAACAGCGACGTGCACGTCGGCGACACGATAGCGATTGTGGGAACCGCAGAGGAGCTGAAGGACGCTGCGGCAGGAGCTGTAGCAAATCCGCAACCGCATGGAGAGGGCAAGCAGCCATCGGCTGCCCCTGCGCCCAAAGTTTCCGCCGCGCCGCAGAAACCCCAGAATGAAGTGCTCTCCACGCCATCAGTCAGGAGGTTGGCGGAGCAGATGGGCATCGACATAGCAAGCGTGCCCGGAACAGGCCCGCACGGCCGCATACTGGAGAATGACGTCAAGTCATTCTCATCGAAGGAGAGAGGCGCAACTTCCGCAGTTGCGGCAGTCCCTAAGTACTCCGAGGCGCTGGAGGAGCAGCACAGGGACGGCATCGAGCGCGTGCCGCTCTCACAAACCAGGAAGGCGATAGCGAAGAACATGGAGGCGTCGTGGACGATACCGAGGGCGTCGCACATGGACCTCGCAGATGCAAGCGCGCTCTTTGCAGTAATGCAGAAGGAGAAGGGCAAGGCCCTTCAGGAGTTCGGCGTGAAACTCTCATATTTCCCGTTCATAATAAAGGCAGCGGCAGAGGCGCTGAAGGAGAACCCTCACTTCAACGCCAGCTACGACAGGGATAAGCAGGAGATACTGGTCAAGAACTACTACAACATAGGCCTCGCGGCGGAGGCGCCTGACGGCCTGAAAGTAGTCGTAGTCAAGGACGCTGGCAGGAAGAGCATATTGGAGCTTGCCAAGGAAATATTCGAGCTCCATAAGAAGGTGGTGGACCAGACAATAACGCTGGATGAGATGCGCGACAGCACCTTCACGATAACCAACATAGGCAGCCTCGGCGGCGGCTTCCTGGCGGTGCCCATGATAAACTATCCGAACGTCGCGATTCTCGGAGTCACAATGATAAGGGACTGGCCGGTCGTCGAAAACGGTGTGGTGAAGGCTGGAAAGGTGCTTCCGTTCGTGGTGACGTTCGACCACAGGGTCGTCGATGGGGCGGAAGCCGTGAAGATGGGCAACGCCTTCAAGAAATACATCGAGGACCCGGAGTTCCTGGAAATGCTTTAGAGGCTTGCGTGTTGGCATGGTGATGGGAGAGCTTCCTGAGAAAGTTGACCTCGCGATAGTCGGAGGCGGCGTGGGCGGCTATGTGGCCGCGATACGCGCCGCGGAGCTGAAGATGAGCGTCGCGCTCGTAGAGAAGGAGAAGCTCGGCGGGCACTGCCTCAACTACGCCTGCATACCTTCCAAGACGCTGATACACATATCGGACATATTCTACGCAGCGAAGAACTCGGAGAAGTTCGGCATACATGCCGACAATGTCACGATAGACGCGAAGAAGATGCATGACTGGCGGATGTCCGTTTCGAAGAAGCTCGAGGAGGGCGTGGCGTACCTATGCAAGGCCAATCAGATAGACGTTTTCAAGGGCGCCGCGACGTTTGTCAGCCCAAACAAGCTCCAGCTAACGAACGGCGTCGACCTCGAATTCACCAACGCAATAATAGCTACCGGATCCGAGCCGGTGCAGATGAAGGGCTTCGAGTTCGACGGGAAGTTCATACTTGACTACAAGCAGGCGCTTATGCTCGATTACATCCCAAAGAGCATGGTGATAATAGGTGCAGGCTACGTCGCTGTGGAGATCGGAATGCTTTACGCGAAGTTCGGGACGCAGGTGTCCATAATAGCAAGGTCTGATATCCTGTCGAGGTTCGACAGGGATGCTGTCGCGGTGATAAAGAAGAAGATGGAAGGCCTTGGGGTAAAGGTCTACACTGGCGTGACTCCTGCATCGCACGAGGGAAACGCAGCGAAACTGAGCGATGGAACCTCTATCAGCGCCGACGTGATGGTCGTTGCGGTGGGGCTTGCTCCGTACACTGACGGCCTGGGCCTCGAAAACACAAAGGCAAAGAGGGACCAGAAGGGCTTCTTGAAAGTGGACGCGCAGCTCAGGACTGCTGAAAGCAACATACTCGCCGTCGGGGATGTGATAGGCGAACCCATGCTTGCACACAAGGCGATGAGGCAGGGCGTCGTTGCAGCGGAGGTCGCATCAGGCCTGAAAGTGCAGTATGACAATAAAGTGGTCCCTGCCGTCATATTCTCCGACCCTGAGATAGCAATCGTGGGTAGCATCGAGGAAAAAGAGGGTGTGAAGGTCAAGAAGTTCCCTCTCACGGCGCTTGGCAGGGCCATAGCGCTGGACTCGACTGCCGGCTTCGTGAAGGTGGCGTACAACGCCGACGGCATAGTGGAGGGCGTCGAAATCGTCGGCAGGGACGCTAATGCGATGATAGCGGAGGCCGTACTCGCCATCGAGATGGGTGCGGCCATCGAGGACATCGCCGACACAATACACCCCCACCCGACGTTCAGCGAGGCGGTGCAGGAGGCGGCCGAGGCCGCTTCTGGCAAGCCAATACACTTCTTCTACGGCGATAAATGAGTGAACAAATGGATTATTTCAAAGACTTCACCGAGCAGATGACGAACACATCGCTGGGAGAGTTGCACTCTCTCAGGCACCGGGGCACCGGGCCGAAGCTCCTGCTCCTCCACGGCCTCGGCGGCAACACCAAGGTGTGGAACAGGTTCGTGGGCTTCCTGCCTGACGATTACGACGTCGCGATCCTGGACCTTCTGGGGCATGGAGGATCTGCCGCGCCCGAGATAGACTACGAAACCGGTACGCAGGCGAAGGTCCTCGCGGAATTCATAGAATCCATACAGTACGAAGACGCCTTCATAATGGGGCACTCTTACGGAGGGTGGGTCTCAGCCTACTACTCTATGGACCATTCGCCCAAAGGGCTCATACTCGAGGATTCTGCTGGTCTCAAGGATCAGTTCGACGAGATACGTGCGACAGCCAATGAGATGGAGTACCGGGAGAACATGATAAGCGAACTGCTTAGGATAAACAACAACAAGGAGTACGTGATGAGGAGTATAGCAGGCATGAACATGGAGCGCAACCACCTCACGCACGAAATGCTGGGCCGCATACGCGTGCCGACGCTCATAATATGGGGTGCGCAGGACAGGACGATAGGCAGGAAGTTCGCAGAAGTCTTCCGCGAGAACATACGGGGCAGCGAGCTCAAGGTAGTGGAGGGTGCGGGCCACAACGGGCATTTCTCGCGTGCAAAGGATGTGGCCGGTGCTGTTATTGCATTCGTCTCAACACATGTGCATGCCAACCATTAAATCTTTTCCAGGTATTTTATACTACTGCTTTGGTGATCAAATGCCGGACAACGCATACCCAGTCATGAAGAAACCTTACGCGATAACTGTTTCAAGGTCGGACACGCCGGAGGTCCAGCTCGTGCGAATGAAGGCTGTCGACGGTACGGCAATGGCCTTCGACCCTGGCATGTTCGTCATGATATCTGGTGTGGACGCCACAGGCAAGGAATACATAGGCCGCGCGTTCTCTATAGCGTCAGAGCCGAGCGCACCAGAGATGGAGTTCTTCGTGGTCAAGGAGCACGGGAGCCACGTATCACACTTCACTGAGACCAAAACAGGCGACAAGTACATTGTGGCCGGCCCGCACGGGCAGTTCAAGTTCGTCCCTGGAGTGGACAAGAAGGTGTTATTTATAGCGGGCGGCACAGGCCTGGCGCCGTTCATGTCAATGATAAGGCATCTGAAGAAGATAGGTTCCGACACTGACGCGGTGCTCCTTTACAGCGTAAAGTTTCCTACCGAGATACTTGTCAAGGACGAACTCTACCAGATCTGCAATGACCTTGGCATCAAGCTCGTCATCAGTGTGACCAGGCCGCAGGAGGGCGACGGCTGGACCGGCGAAACCGGCCATATAAACGCGGAC